>CALAEB010000237.1 GCA_937890875.1 uncultured Anaerolineaceae bacterium
GTGATCGGGGCACTGCTGATCTCGATTATTGCGAATGCATTGGATATTTTAAACGTTTCATCCCACTACCAGCCGGTTATCAAAGGATCGATCATTATTTTCGCGGTTTTGCTAGATATGAAAACAAAAAACCGGGAAAAATAAATACCCGTTTTTTGCAAGTTCTGTTCAATCTTATAAGGAGAAAAGATGAAAAAGTTAAGTGTTTTACTTGTTTTTGCAGCCATCCTGCTGCTCAGCACCGGCATCGCCTCTGCCGCCGACGAGCAGGTATATGGATTGTTCATGAGCCACATGACCAATGCATTCACAATGGAAATGTCAGATGCCGTAAAAGCAAAAGCTGACGAATTAGGCGTGAAACTGACAGTTTATGACGGAGGAAAAGACCCCGCCAAACAGATAAACCAGATGGAAACCGCACTTTCCCAGGGGATCAGCGCAATTATCGTTGAGCCGGCGTCGGTTGACGGCATTAAACCGGCGGTGGAAGCCGCCCGTGAAGCCGGGGTTCCGGTTGTGATCCTCAATCAGAAGATAACCGACCAGGAACTGGCAAGCTGCTTTGTCGGCGTTTCAAATGTTGACGGAGGGAAAATGGAAATGAGTGCGGCAGTCGCGGATATGGGCGGCGAAGGGAAAGTCGGCTTGCTTTTGGGCCCGATGGGATCAGACGCGCAGATCGGCCGTTCGGAAGGATATCAGGCTGTCATCGATGCGTCCGAAGGCAAGATCGAGGTAATTTATGAACTGACCGCGAACTGGGTTACGGATGAAGCGCTTTCAGTCGTCGAGACATGGCTGAGTTCCGGTAAAGAACTGGACGCAATCGTCGCGCAGAATGACGGGATGGCACTGGGTGCGTTGAAAGCGGTCGAGGATGCGAAGCTGCAGGATCAGATTTTGGTATACGGATTGGACGCAACCGATGAAGCGTTGGCTGCTGTGAAAGATGGACGGTTAAAGGCCACCGTATCTCAAAGCACTGCCCTGCAGGGATTGAACGCGATGCAAGCCGCTTTTGATCTTGTCAACGGGAAAGAAGTCCCGGCTGAGATTCTGGTGGAATTCACACTGATCACAATCGACAACGTGGATGAATTTCTGAAATAATTCGAATTTGCAGGCATGATCTTTTTGCATGTTCAGTCGTCCATGCCACCGTTTGTCATGAAAATGGCGCCGCAACAAATTGCGGCGCCATTGATTTACGAATGTTTGCTTATATTTTCCACTGAAATCAGGAGGGAACGGACCCATCATTGTTACAGCGCTAATGTGTTCGCTGATAATCGGAAGGTGAGCAATGAAGAACCCGCCGGAACATCTCAGAAAAATAGCTGGAATTTCCAAATCCGACCGATTCGGCGATCTGAGTAATATTAAGACTTTTAGTTAATAAAAGTGGGATACTTTTTTGTATTCGATAATCAATCAAATAACTGACTGGGGTTTGCTTCATAACTTTTTTAAATAGACGACAACATTCACTCTTGCTGACATGTGCAGCGTCTGCAATATCGGTTAATGTGATTTTTTGGGCATAATTATCCTGGATAAAGGCTAAAATTTTCTTCATTTGCTTAATATTTTTTGCCTCAAAATTTTTCCGGTTAGGAATCATCGGGGTGATCCCGTTGTAAAAAAAGGCCCAAAACTCACACAACTTTCCTTTTATCCGTAAATCATAACCGGGATCTTTTTCCAGATAAAGCAGACTGATATTGGAAAGGATTTCCAGAAGTTTACTTTCCAAGGAATTTCAGGTGTTAGCAATAAAGAAGGTAATTCATTCAAATCAACCAATTCATCAATATAGTGATTAAGGGTGCTATTTTCATGACTCATAACTAGAATTGGATTGAAGACAACGGAATAAAAGGTACAGTCACGATCAGGATATGGCCGAGCCGTGTGCAAACACTTTGAATTCGAAAAAATTCCCTGTCCCTTTTTCAATTTATAAATCGTATTATTTACTTGGTATTCCATCTCTCCATTTTGAACAATCGTAAATTCCAATTCTGAATGCCAGTGAGGATCGACAAATCCATGTTCAAATTTCGATAATATATTGTAAAAAACTTCCAAAGGAAAAGAATAATCGCCGAAAATCCGTTCTTCCATCAGATTTTCATTCCGTATAATAAAATTTGCCACCGATTCCTCTCCTTATATCAAGATCTTTTTCCATTTCAAAACCCTTTCTCAACAAAAGCACCAAGGTCTTCATATTTTTGATAGGCAACAGAAAGTGCTTCCGTTTTAGAACCATCGGGGAAATACTCCTGAATAAAACCTTCGCATAATTTTTCTTGTGCCTCAGGAATTGTCGGATACAAACCTCCAGCTACTGAAGCATAAATTGCGGCTCCAGTTGCACAGGACTGATCGGTTGCAGAAACTTTTATGGGACACGCTAATGCATCAGTCATCATTTGCATCACATAAGAAGATTTCTTCGCAATCCCGCCCACAGCAATGATCTGATCAATTATCAAACCTTCTCGGATCCAGCTTTCCACAATTTTTTTCAATCCAAAAGCAGTTGCTATAACAATCGATTGAAAAAAAAGCGGAGCATCAGAGCTGAGAGAAAGCCCATAGACAGCACTTTTTAAATTTTCGTTCGTATAAGGATATCTTCTACCATTGAACCAATCCAAGGCAATTAGAGAATTTTCAACATTCAATTTTGTTGCTGCTTCCGTTAACGCTGCAATGATTTTATCTTTCCCTTCATGAAATAGAAATGATTTTTGTGACTCATTGAAGAAGGAAGAGCCAAACAAGTCAGCAGAAAAAGGCCACATCAGGAATTTTGCAAACCAAGCATAAATATCACCAAAAGCAGCCTGCCCGGCTTCGATTCCGACATAACCAGGCAATATTGAATCTTCTGCCTGTCCACTTGCGTAGACAAGATTCTTTCCTCGCAATCGGTCTGCCTTTTCTATCATCATGTCGACTGTAGAAGTTCCAACGTTAGTGACAAAGATATTTCTTGCAATTCCGGCTCCAACAGCGCCTGCATGTGCATCAATTGAGCTTCCACCAATGATCGTATCAGAGGGTAATCCAAGCCTACGCGCCCAATCTGTTGTAATCACACCAACTTTGACATCTGCCGGCCGCGGTTTTTGACTAAAAGAATCGTATGCAGGAAGTAAATATGAGCTAACCCGTTCGAAACACGCACGGGATGGTAAGCCGTTCCACTCACTGTGCCAAAGCGCTTTATGGCCAGCGGCACAAGAACACCGATACATTGTCAACGGATTTGTATTTCCTGTTAACACAGCAGGAATCCAGTCACAGTGTTCAACCCAAGAGAAAGCGGACGCCCGCACTTTCGCGTCGATACGGGAAGTATACAAAATTTTTGCCCAATACCATTCTGAGCTATAGGCTCCCTGATATTTTGTATAATCAATACCTTCGTCATTCGAAAGAATCTGATTAAGCTCAACAGCTTCATTAATCGCAGTATGATCCTTCCAAAGATGAAACATGGCATTTTCATTTTCCTTAAACGGTTCCAATAAGCTCAACGGAATACCCTGCCGGTCAACAGGGCAAGGAGTAGAGCCAGTCGCATCAACAGATATACTTAACACCTGAGAACGGGCTTTCCCGCCTGCCTGATCCAGTGCCTCACACACAGAGATTTCCAGTCCCTCCAGGTAGTCCAAAGGATGTTGCCGAAACCGTTTTTTCTCCGGATCTTGGTATAACCCCCGTTTCCAGCGAGGGTATTGACAAATACCGGTACCCAGTCTTTCACCCGTTATACCATCAATAACAACAGCCCGCACGGAATCGGTACCAAAATCAACCCCAATAACATTTTGCTTTTCCATCTTTATTTCCCAAATGGTGGATTCTCATTCATCACAAAATCATCCTTCATAAATTCTCCCTAACGGATGAAACCCTAATCATATCCGCAGAAATTTATCTGGTCATCTGGTATAGTGGCATTTCTTTATGATCTGAAATTTGCTACATCTATCTGCACATTTTCCGTAAAAATAAATATCCAGCAAATGCTCACAGAATATTCATCGCTTTATTCAGAAACAGAACTCAATCTGAGCTGTTTGAGAAAAGTTCTCATGGGAGTTAGTTTTCTTTGTTCCTGTTCTTGAACAGGTCGATCCCAACAGCCAGAATGATGACAATCCCCTTAATAACCATCTGCACATAAGAAGAGATATGCAGAAGATTCAGCCCATTACTTAAAATACCAATCACCAGCGCACCGACCAATGTACAACCAATCGTACCAATGCCTCCTGTAAAACTGGTCCCACCAAGCACAGCAGCAGCAATTGCATCAGACTCATAACCTTGTCCGGCAGTCGGTTGACCAGAATACATTCTGGATGCCAAAATCACGCCAGCCAAAGCTGAAAGAACTGCAGAAATAATATAGACTTTTACTACAATCCCTTTTGTTTTGATCCCGGTATATTTTGCCGCAACCGGATTTCCTCCGATCGCATACATACGTCGTCCGAACCTGGTCTGATACAAGATAATCGAGATCACAATCATAACCACAGCAACGATATAAATCGGCAGAGGGATTCCCCAAAGATAACTGTTCCCTAACTTTGTAAAAACCTTGTCCGAACTTGCAACTGACCGCCCGTCCGTAATGATATATGCAAGACCACGAACAACTCCCTGCATGGATAGCGTAACGATAAACGCGGGCATTCCTGTATAGGCAATGATGGCCCCATTGATCAAACCAATGACTGCCCCCAAGAGTAAAGCACAAAGGATCGCTGCAGGAATTGGAAAGCCAGCCTCAATTAGCATGACAACAGCCACCCCACTGGCCCCGACGACGGAACCCACCGTGAGATCAATTCCACCCACAATTAGGACAAAAGTCATTCCAAAAGCTAATAAGACATTAATACAGATCTGACGCAGAACAGTCAGTAGATTTTTACCGGTAAGAAAGAAATCTGTGGCAAAGGTCAGAATAAGACAAAGAACCAACAACCCAATTAGTACTCCTAAATTACTCAGAACAAACGATGAAACCGGATTTCTCTTTAAAATATTTTGTTTTGCAGGACTTCCTTCACGCATATTTTTTATCTCCCCCTGATGCCAGCCACATAATTTTCTCTTGCGATAAGGCATTTGTCTCAGAGTTTTCCAATTCTCCTCTTATTTCGCCTTCATGCATCACAATAACGCGGGTACATAAATTGATGATTTCATCCATTTCAGATGAAATTAAAATTATTGCCACCCCTTGTTGCGCCAGTTGATAAATCAAATGATAAATTTCGCTTTTTGAACCGATATCAATCCCACGGGTTGGTTCATCCAGGATCAGAATTTCTGGTTCAGTCGCCAGCCATTTTGAAATCAGAACTTTCTGTTGATTCCCCCCGGAAAGATAAAATACTTTTTGGTCTGGCGAGATCATTTTGATATTAAAAGAGCGGGAGTAATGATCCGCCAGTGCATTTTCCTTTTTCCGATTTACGCGAATAAAATGGATGAATTTCTCCAAAACAGAAATTGAAATGTTATACTTAATCGAATCAATAAGGAATAAACCCTCGGTTTTCCGACTCTCGGGAATATAAGCGATCCGATATTTAATTGCATCTTCAGTATTTTGAATTAACGCTTTTTCCCCTTTTACAAATATCTCACCTGAGACTATTTTATCAATCCCAAAAATTGCTTTCGCCAATTCCGTCCGACCTGCACCAACCAGTCCAGCAAAACCCAGGATTTCCCCTTTTCGAAGATAAAAATTAATATTTTTTAACTTTCGGTTGTTCAGGTTCTTCACATCCAAATAAATCAGGCTGGGAATCAACTTTTCATCTTTCTTATAGATCTCAGAAATCTCCCTGCCGACCATCATAGAAATAATTTGCCTTTCAGTCAATTCAAAGGATAAGTGTGTACCAATCAATTCACCATCCCGCAAAACCGTTATCGAATCGGAGATTTCAAAAATTTCTGGTAGACGATGAGAGATATAGATGATTGCAATACCAGCTTCTTTGAGTTTTTTGATTTGAGCAAAAAGTTGGATTATTTCAGCGTTTGTCAATGAAGAAGTTGGCTCATCCATCACAATCAGCCTTGCATTGGCAAGCAGCGACCGACTAATTTCTACCATTTGCTGTTTTGCTATGCTTAACGTCCCAACTTTTTGGCGGACATCGATGTCCAGTTCCATTTCATCAATGATCTTCTGTGCACGGGCAACCATGAGCTTGTCATTTAGAAATAGACTGCCCGTATGCATAATTTCAGCGCCCATGTACATATTGTCAGCGACTGACATATTATCAGCCAAACAGATCTCCTGATGAATAATATAGATTCCGCATTTTTTTGCGTCTTCCACACTATTAATCTCAACCTGCTTCCCATTTATTTTGATATAACCTTGACCTGAATCTTTTTGATAGATTCCACCAAGGATTTTTATTAAAGTCGACTTTCCAGCGCCATTTTCACCTATTAGCGCTCGAACCTCTCCCGCTTTGATATGCAGTTCGATATTATTCAGAACTTTAGCACCGGGAAATGTCTTATTGATTCCGACCATTTCCAAAAAATATTCATCCGTCATGACTTTTCATCCCATTGGGAAAAACAGAATATATATAGGCAGCTTCCCAATATCAAGAATCGAAAAGCTGCCTTTTATTCTAAGTATTCATCCGAAAAGATTCTTCATTGTCTTACTTATCCCAGTTGTCAATATTTACCAATTCTACTGGAACCTTTACATCAGCTTCGACTTCTTCACCAGAAAGCACTTTATAGGCTGTTTCAATACTCAGACTGCCAATTTCAATCGGATGCTGAGCTGCGGAAGCAAGCATCTTACCTTCAGAAATTGCAATTTTTCCTTCCGAAGATCCATCCACACCAACAATTTTGATCGAATCAAGCAAACCGGCGCTTTCAACCGCAGCAGCGCATCCAATTGCAGACGGATCATTCAGGGCAAAGACACCGCTCAATCGCGGGTGTGCCTGAAGCATGTTTTCCATCACAGGCAACGCAGTGTCGACGCCCGGCTGAATCTCCTGAGAATCAACAATTTTGATGTCCGGATATTTTGAAATTGCGTCAATAAACCCTTCTGCCCGGTCGAGACATACTTTTGCCACATTATATGTAAGCATGACAACTTCGCCTTTATAATCCAGCGCTTCAGCAAGGGCTTCGCCAATCAGTTGCCCAGCCATAAAATTGTCAGAAGCAACATTCGAAACAACAGATTCGGTGTCATCAACCGGAGAGTTGTACGTTATGATCGGGATACATGCTTCCAGTGATGCTTGAATACCTTTTGAGTCCACCGGATCGATCAGCATAACATCCACATCCTGCTGAATCATATCTTCAATATCCGAAATCTGTTTCGCAGGATCAAAAGCAGCGTCCATGACGATCAGCTCATCGCCTTCTTTCAGGGCACTTTTCATACCATCCAGAATGTCGATATAAAAAACATTCGCTTGATCGGCTATTGAAACACCAATCTTTATTTTTCCATCTTCGGCTGCTACTGAAGCGACACTCATCAGGAACAACACGACCAAAACTAAATTGGTCAAAAAAAACACACGGCTTTTCTTCATTACTTTTTCCTCCATTTTTTATTTTGGCCTTACCTTAATTAAAGCCAATAGTATAGGTATCTCTATTTTTCATCTACCAGGCAGTGTAGCCGCCATCAATCAAAAAGGTTGAACCGGTTACAAAGCTGGAAGCATCCGAAGCCAAAAAAACGGCAATCCCCTTTAACTCATCTGCAGTCCCGGACCGCCCCATCGGTGTCATATCAAACCAGCGTTGAATAGCAGGATCATTTTGCAGATACCGGTCTTCGCTCATCTCTGTACGCATATATCCAGGGCAAATTGCATTGACTCGGACTCCTCTTTTTGCCCATTCCGCTGCCATGGACTTTGTCAGCATAATCAGGCCTCCCTTTGATGCGTTATAGGCACATTGATTCTGCGGTGTGTTAACAATAATGCCTGACATAGATGCGATATTGACGATGCTGCCTTTGCCCTGTTGCAGCATAATTTTACCGACCTCTCGTGAAACAATAAATGGACCGGTCAAATTTACATCGATCACTTCCCGCCAATCTTCAGTAGTTACTTTCTCCGCGTCATCACCACGCCAGACACCTGCATTATTGAAGAGAATATCAATTTTCCCAAATTCTTGAAGGATTGAATCCACCATCCGTAATACATCATTTTCCAAACGGACATCTGCCTGGATCACGCTACACCTGACACCTTCAAGTTCAATAATCTTTTGTGTTACGAGCGCTGTTTCAACTCTTCGTGATGTAATCACAATATTCGATCCGGCTTCCGCCAATGCGATGGCCATTTGCTTTCCCAGACCTTGCCCGCCACCGGTAACAATTGAGACACATCCTTTAATTGAAAACTGATCCATAACTTTTTTTACACTCATATTTCTGTTGTTCCTTTTGGAAATAAATATTTTTGACAGTAGTCTCCAAAGATCAACCCAGTTAGTACTGTCAATTTTGTTATAATCAGCAGAATAGCAAAGAAATAAAACTCAATAAATAAATTCCCTGATTTCTTTTTTGTAATTAAAAATATAATAGTAGCTGATAAGTTTTTCTATAACTAAATTTGCAAACTCTATAACAAAAATTTCGACTTATTTTTTCAGTTACTTTTTCTTAAAAGACAAAGATAAAGAATATACCAAAAGGTTTCTGTTATATAAAAGGCAATAAACAAAAAAGGCATTGTCCGTTGTGGACAAATACCTTTTCATCACAAATTCTGAATACCGCTCAATTATTATGCCGACAATTTTTCCCACCCGGAATCAATCCTGGCGAGCAAATCTTCCCATGGCATCAGGCCGCTTAACGCATCCGGCTGCTCAACACAGCAAGCGCCCGCGGCGGCGGCCATCTCAACCGCCGCTTCCGGAGAAAAATCGCGCAACAGTGCTGACAAAAAACCGGCAATGCTGCTGTCGCCTGCGCCGGTCGTTCCACGAACATTGACCCGAAAAATCGGATGCCGGATCGTC
>CALAEB010000238.1 GCA_937890875.1 uncultured Anaerolineaceae bacterium
GTGCTGTTTTCGGCAATAATGTCAAACCCAGCGTTGGTTTTGCCGGTTTTGTAAGCGGCGGCAATCCGTGAACTCAGGGATTCTTCTCCGGTTCCGGAGAGGATGAACTGAAGTTCAACCACGGAAGTCGATTCCGGGCGAGCGTTATAGGATGCGATCAGGTCGGTGAACAGATCGGACACGTTCTGTGATCCGGTACTCCAGAGGGTGACTGTCGGTTTGTCCGCCGCGGCCACCGGGCTGACGATCAGCACAAAGGCCAAGACCATCAATAATGCAAATTTGGTTTTCATCGAGTCTCTCCAATTTGATTGATTCTGGTTTCCTGTCGGAAGGAAACGCAGCTGAAAAATATGATCCTCCGTTATCCGTTCCGTTTTCGATTCAACCGTTTTCGGTCAGATCGGAATCGGGCTGATAACGGTAAGTTCCGTCAAAAAAACAATTAACCTGATCGCCAGGGTTAAATTGGGCGGCAGTCTCAGCCGAAACAAACGCCTTGACAATGCCCTTTTCGGTCCCGACAGCGATCTCATAAAAATGCCCCAGCATCATAATGGTGCGCACGATGCCGCCGATATCGCCGCCGGTGCCATCGCCAAGCTGAAGCGTGACATTCTCGGGGCGGACGGCGATCGTCGTCCCATCCCGCTGTTCGACAAAATTCATTTCACCAATAAAACTGGCGATATAACGCGTGGCGGGATTCTCATAAATCTCCTCAGGTGTGCCCATCTGCTCGATTGAGCCCTTGTTCATCACCACAATGCGGTCCGAGAGCGCCATTGCCTCTTCCTGGTCATGGGTTACAAAAACCACCGTAATGGCCAGATCGGTCTGGATTTTTCTGAGTTCTTCGCGCATCTGGGAACGAATCTTCGCGTCCAATGCCGAAAAAGGTTCATCCAGCAGCAGAACCTGAGGCTCCAGCAGCAACGACCGCGCAATCGCGATCCGCTGCTGCTGCCCGCCCGACATCTGTCCGGGGAATTTCTTCTCAAACCCGCTCATCTTCACCAAATCAAGCATCCAGCTGATCCGGTCCGCGATCTCCTGTTTGGGCGTTTTCCGCAATTTCAGCCCAAACGCCATATTTTCGTAAACAGTCATGTGCGGCCAGAGATTATAACTTTGGAAGACCATGGCGGTCGGGCGTTTTTCGGGCGGCAGCGGGGAAATATTCTGTCCGTCGATCAGAATCTCGCCGGAATCGCAGCTCAGAAAACCGGCAACCGTACGCAGAATGGTTGTTTTTCCGCATCCGGACGGCCCCAGCAGCGTAACCAATTCCCCCAGCATAACGCTCAGGTTGATCCTGCGCACACCGTCGCCGTTTTTATACAGTTTAGTCATATTCCGAATTTCAAGTTTGGTTGGTTTATCCATATTCATGAGTGCCATTGTTTTGAGTTTTCAGCCCATTTTATATCCGCGGGCAACCGTTTCACCCCCGACGTACTTGCGGAACACCAGCAGCAAGAGCAGGTTCGGCGCGATCAGAATCAGCGAAAAGACTGCGCCGGCTGTCGATGGATAATCCAAAATCACACCATACATCTCAACCGGCATGGTGCGGAAATAAGGCAGCCCGACCAGCAGCGTCCCGGTATTTTCCCCCAGCGAAGCGATAAAAGCGAACATCGCGGCGACGGCAATCCCCGGCCAGGCGTTGGGAAGCGTGATATACCAAAATGTCCGCAGCGGTCCCGCCCCGGTGTCCCGCGCGGCTTCTTCCTGCTGAGCCGGCACATTTCTGAAAGCGCTGGTAGGCAGCCAGATCATCATCATCATGCATTCGATCAGGTGGATCAGCAGCACGCCGGTGAAAGTCCCCATCAGATTGATCTGGTAGAAAACGATCGCCATCGAAGTGTAGATACCG
>CALAEB010000239.1 GCA_937890875.1 uncultured Anaerolineaceae bacterium
AAGACCGGGCCGGAGTAACGCCGCGATTTGCGTTCCGAGCAGTGTCCGGGCATGTTGCGAAACAAACCGGTACAAACCGCTGACGGAGGAATTTATCCGCTGTGACCGGATCATCCCGGCAAACAGGAGCGCACTCCCGGATTCGAGGCAATCCGTTCGCGGGAGGGCAGCCGCAGAACAGCCGTTTTTTATATTTTCAAATTCCTGAAATTATGAGGAGAGATTGAATATGCAGGAAGTTTATCGGGCAATCATCGACAGTATTGAAAAAAATGAAGATACCGTTTTAGTCACCATCATTGAAAATGTCTGTTCCTCTCCCCGTTCGTCCGGCGCAAAAATGCTGGTGCATAAAGATCATACCATTGTCGGCACCGTCGGCGGCGGTCCGCTGGAGGCGAACGCGATCCACAATGCCGACGCCGTTTTCACCCGGAAATCCGGATTCACCAAACGATACCTGATGAACGGGACCGACGCCGCCAAATCCGAGATGATCTGCGGCGGCTATGGCGCGATCCTGCTGACCTACATTTCCGGTTCGGACCATCCGGCAGCCGAAGTGTTCAGAGCCGTTGCCGATTCGATCGAGAACAGAAAAAAAGGCTGGCTGATCACGACCTACGCGAAAGATAAAGAGCACTTGACCCAAAACGAATACTGCTTCATCAGCGAAGCAGGGGAAGTGACCGGCAGGAATCCGCTGCCGCAGGGGAAATCCAGCGACATTCTCTCCGCCATCAAACATCTCGCGATCCATTCCGAAGAAGATGATCCCGAAAACCTGCTGATCGAGAAACTGCAGAAGAAAAAGACCGTCTACATTTTCGGCGGTGGGCATGTGGCGAAAGAAACCGAAATGCTGGCCCGCTATGTCGATTTTCAGACCGTCATCATCGACGATCGCGTGGAATTCGCAAACAACGAACGCTTCCCGGAATCGGAAGTATTCGTTGTCCCATCCTTCACTGAACTGCCGGACCTTCCGGTCGATGAGGAGAGCTTTGTTGTCATCCTCACCCGCGGTCATTTGGGGGATTATGACGCTTTAAAAGCGATGCTGGACACCCAAGCCTTTTATATCGGGATGATCGGCAGCCTGTACAAGCGAAACCTGATTTTTGAACGGCTGAAGCGGGAAGGCGTTCCGCAGGAGCAGATCGACCGGGTGATCTCGCCGATCGGGCTGAAACTGAACGGAGAAACGCCGGAAGAAATCGCCGTCAGCATCGTGTCCCAGCTGATCCTCGAGCGTTCCAGATTAAAATAGCTTCCAGCGCCCCGCCGCCGACAGCGTTGGCTTTGTCCGACACGGAAAAGCAATAGGCCTGTTTTCCGCGCGGGTCGATATCCATGATTTTCAGATCTTTCGCGACATTCAGGCCGGGATAGAGAACACCGCGAACAATCCCAGTCAGTTGGGCATGCACCGGCATCCGGCCAACCATCGCAATCCGATCGCCCGCAGCGACATGATCGCCGATCGAAACCAGCGGATGAAAAATTCCGGCGCAGGGCGCTTTCACCACCCGCCGAGTATCTTCGCCTTGAATCGTACCCGGCGTTCCGGTATCCGGCTCCGCCTCCCCCTGCCAAATCACCCGCCCCAGATTATGCCCCCGGTTCGTCTCGATAACGGCATGGACATTTCCGCCGGCCAGAAAACCCGGCCCCAGCCCAATCACCAATGGCGCATCCGAACAATGCGTGTCATCCCGCCGGCTTTTGATCATCCGCGCGTCGATCAAAATTTCAGGATTCAGTGAAAAGAGCCCGGCCCCATGCGGATCGACCACAAGCGGGATGTCATTTTCCGCCCAGACGCGCCGCGCTTCCGCGGGGTCGGAAACTAGTCTGCATTCCGCCTCCTCCACTTTCATGCGCCGCTCAAAAACCGCACCGGCAAACGAGACCGCCCGCCGGACGCAAAGCGGCTCCGGCAGTTCCGAAAGGATAACCCGGAACCCGCAGCGCCATAAGCGGAGCGCCGCACCGGAAGCCAAATCCCCGGCGCCTCTGATTGCCACAATCCATCTCTCTTTTTCCATTCGCGCAGCCTTTTCTCACGGCAATTCAAAAGATGCAGATTCATTTCGAATTGCCTTTTCCCGTTAAAATATGAACCTTTGCGTGTTTTCCGGACGGACGACGATGATCTGCCTGTCCCGGAGCGGGAACAAGCGGGTGATCCAGACACAATCCAGCATGCCGGATGACAGCAGCCGTTCGGCGATATTGCGTCCGTGCGCTTCGCGTTCTGCAGTATCGGCCTGCGTCAGAACCGCGATCTTTCTGCAGCCGGGCGGCACGCCGGTAAACCCGCTCTGCGGATGCAGGATATTCCGGATGACCAGATCGTCAGTGAGCAAATCATTTTGTCCAGCGCCGGTGATCTTCATGAATTGCCCCGGGCGGTGGACAACCTCTTCGGAGACCGGTTTGCCAAGCACATCCAACCCGGTCAGGTGAAGCAAGACAGTTGTCTCCGCCGGAATGACCGGCTCATGGGCCGCCGGCGATTTGATATGCCGTCCATGCGCGCCATCCGCTTCATTCACAACCGGCAGGTCCATGGAAGCCGCCAACCGGGCAAACCGACTGAACGATGCGCACGAAAACCCGGATATTTTGCTTTTTTCCGGATCAAGCTCCGGGCTAACCCAGATCACTTTTTTGCCTGTCAGCCGTTGAGGGAACGCCGCGAAATCGGAATAGGTCAGGCACAGATCCGCCGCCGCAATTTGATCAAACCCGACTTTGGTTGTTGTTGTGGTCAGACAGGGAAATGGCAGCGTGCGGGAAAGAAAAAACATCAGCGATGTTTTTCCGCCCGCCCCTGCGATCGAAACGATTGAATTTCTGTCGATCTCCGGAATGATAAACAAAATAGGCTACTCCATACTGCGCCGCTGTCCGCTGTTTGCGATATAGACCGGAACGACGTCGTTATCCGATACTGTTCTGCCGAAAACCGGGAACAGCATCCATTCTTGGCAACAATAAATTTTTGGCGTTAATTTTACTCCGCATCCAGGCGCAAACTCCAAATTGCCGCAACAATTCGATTTTCGGTTCATGCGTCAAAAATCCAAGGTAAAATGTCATGAATATCTTATAATTAATCACAAAAAAATGTTTACCGGAAAGGAACAATCTGCCCGCAGCGGCTTATCGGACCCAGAAAAACTTTGTCATCCCGGTTTCGGACCGACAATTCGAATAACGGGGAAGGATCACTTTGTTCGGAAAAATTTCCCCAACGCTTAAACTCCCGATATCGGGTCATCCGATTTGCAACGATAATTTTTCATTTGCGTATATTTGAGTAGGAATAACTGGAGCGGAAGTTGATCAATATATCTCCCGACATCATTGAGCAAGCCCAAAACGGCGACGAAGAATCTTTTGCTTTAATTGTCGAGACCTATCAAAATCCTGTCTACAACCTGTGTTACAGAATGTTGTACAACGACCGGGAAGCTGAAGACGCCGCTCAGGAGACCTTTTGGAAAGCATGGTCAAACTTTTCCAAGTACGATTCCAATCGGTCCTTTTCGACCTGGATCCTGTCCATCGCCGCTCATCACTGTATCGATCAGCAGCGGAAGAAAAGGGTTCCCGAAGTGGAAATCGACGAAACGATGGAGGAAATCATCCCGGAGAGAACACCGCTTCCCGAAGATGATGTGATCCGGCAGGAAGAAGAACTTCGGTTAAAAAAAATGTTAGCGCAATTAAGTGAAATAGACCGGGCGGCCATCCTTCTTCGGTACTGGTACGATTTTTCAGACCGGGAAATTGCCGAAAACCTATCCCTGAGTGAAAGTGCCGTAAAAAGCAGATTATTCCGCGCACGAAAATCGCTGGCGCAGCTTTGGTATGAGCGCAGCGAATGATTAGGAGATTAATGCTATGAATACTCACGAAGAATTTGAAAGATGGATTTTGGAGGAGGAGGCATTATCGCCGGAAGAAACACAGCGATTATCCCGGCACATAGCCGAATGCGAATCCTGCCGCACGCTGCAGGAAAACCTCAATCAAAATCTGGCTTTCATTAAAAATTCGTCCATGATCAAGCCGGCGGCCGGATTTGTGGCCCGCTGGCAGCAGCAATTGGCGCTGCGGACAAAGGAAAAACAGGAATCGGAAAGAATCCGCCTGATCCTCGGTGTACTCGGACTGATGAGCGTTTTATCCATTTCATCCTGCCTTGTGATCTTCTCTCCGGGAAATCTGGTCAACACGGGACTCAGGCTCTCAAATTTGCTGAAGCTTGTCGCCATCAACATCCATCAGCTGAAAACCATGCTTTCAGTGCTCAAGATCCCTTTGCTTATTTTCAGCGCAGGGTCGGTTATCCTCATGATCGTCTACGTTTTGGTTGGAGCTTTATCCGCAGTGACGATTAAGCGAATTCGCAAAGGAGCATAATTTATGAAGAATATGAATAAACAGAAGCACATCAAACTTTTATCTATTTTTTTATTGTTTGTTTTTCTTTTCATCACTGCAGATGTTTCCGCTTCCAATTACACCGGCGATAAACTGGTGGTCGGTTCGGAATACGAATTAGGGCAGGGAGAATCTCTCAAAGGGAATATTGTTATCCTGGGCAGCGAAGCGAAACTTGAAAAAGGGTCCACTGTGGACGGGAACATCGTTCTTTTCAGCGGAGAACTTGAAATCAACGGTACAGTCAACGGTGACATCGCCGCGTTCAGCGGAGCAGTTGAACTCAAATCCAACGCGGTGGTCAACGGGAACTTCACATCATTCGGATCCGATGTCAAACGTGACAAAAACGCTTTTATCAGCGGAGATTCCGTCCGCCAGAACTCTGAGAAAATTCAGAGAATTGAGGAAATCGGGCGGGATGTCGTTCCTGAAGAACCCGCCCAAACCGGTTTCTTTGCCTCGATATTCATATGGAACTGCTTGTCTTTATGGGCAGACTGTTGATTTTCGCGGGAATCGCGGTCATCGCGAACCTCTTATTTGAAAATCACCTGCGCGCAGCCAGCCAATCCATCGTAAAACGGCCATTGGAAGCGCTCGGGATCGGGCTGCTGACCATTGTTGCGCTGCCGTTTATTCTGCTCTTTTTCATGATCACCGTTGTTCTGATTCCGGCGGCGCTTCTATTGATCATTCTGTTCGTTGTTATCTGCCTCTACGCATGGATTGCCGCAGGTTATGAACTCGGACGGTTGCTCGCGCAGGCGCTCAAAGTAAACTGGGCATCCAACTGGACCACAGCGATCGGAACATTTGCGCTCAGCCTGGTCTTCTTCGGACTCAGCAGTCTGATCCCCTGTGTCGGATGGATTCCGGGCGCCATTGTTCTCGCCATCGGAATTGGGGCCGTCATCATTTACCATGGAAAACTTTTCCAGAATGACAGCAAAAGCAACCGGCACGCCTTATTGAAAGAAACAAACGCGACCAATCAAAGCATCCCGCAGGAAGTCAAACTGCGGACATCTTCAACACCAACGTCTGCACCGGCAGAGAAACCGGCGCCGGATTCCAATCCCCCCGCTCCTGCCGGGCCTGAAGCCGGACGCGCGGAAATTTCTGGCAGCGCTCCGACTGCCAACACCGAAGAAAAAACCGGAGAAAAACCGGTTGTTCCGGAGGTAATTGAATTATGACCGGGCGCAATTTCGGACAAACCAGAAGCAGGAATCCAGCCCGATGCGGAAGAAGGCCAAGAAGAAGGGCAAGAAATCGAGACGCCGCCCGCTGAAACGCAGGATCCGGTGACGAACACTTCCCCGGATGATGCAGACAGTCAACCGACAGCCGAGACACCGGC
>CALAEB010000240.1 GCA_937890875.1 uncultured Anaerolineaceae bacterium
GGATGTAATCGATGTCATGGTTCAGCAAAGCCGATTTAAACTGTTTTTTCCCGGTCGGGTTAATTCGTTCGCCGACGATCCGGACGCCGTCAATTTCGACCGTTTTCTCGGCGCTGCAAAGGACGGACCGGGCAACGGGCGGCCTTTTCACCGGCGTTTTTGTTTTCAGCCGTTTGCTTATTTTCTCAATATATTCAGGCGTAGTTCCGCAGCAGCCGCCGAGGATATTAATCCCGGAATCCGCGAATTGATCCATAACGTCAGCGAATTCATCTGCGGAAATATCATATTTTCCGTTATTCAGGTTGGGGAGACCGGCGTTCGGCTTGATGATCATTGGCAGCTCGGTCCATTTTGCCATTTCCGCCGCCAGCGGCAGGATTTGCGCCGGACCCAGCGAACAATTAATTCCCAGCGCAGTGACGCCCAGCCCGCTCAGTGTCACTGCGGCGCTGGGGATAGAGACCCCGCTGAAAGTACGTCCGTTGGCTTCAAATGTCATGCTGGCCAGAACGGGCAGGGAAGTGTTTTCCTTTGCGGCCAGAATTGCCGCTTTCATCTCCAGCAGGTCGTTGAAAGTTTCGAAGGCGATGCGGTCGGGGCCATCCTTCTCAGCGCAAAGGCAGATTTCTTTGAAAATGTCATAGGCCGCTTCGAATGACAGGTCGCCGTTCGGTTTTAACATGGTCCCAATGGGGCCGCAATCCAGCGCGATTTGAACGTTTCCGTTTTCCGCCGCGGACGCCGCTTGCGCGTTTTTCAGCGCGGCGCCGATCAATTGACTGACGGTATACCCCGTATTTTGAAGTTTATAGCGGTTCACACCAAAGGTGTTTGTATAGATGATATCGGACCCGCTTTGGATATAGCTGCGGTGAATATGGATGACTGCGTCCGGATGGCTCAGGTTGGTTGATTCCGGCGCTTTTGCTGGAAGGATCCCCATGGATTGGAGGATAGTTCCCATCGCACCGTCCAGGATGGTGATTCTGTTGCCTAATTCCAACATTTTTCTCCCGTTTTCCTGTATTCACAAGATTCCCGGCTGAGACAGTTATCACAGGGGGTACGGTTTGTTGATGCTTGCACATTTGTCCTGGTCACACCGGTAATCGCTGTGACGGATTTAAACGGTGTCAGGATCATATCCCCGCTGACCATCAGGCCGATTTTCCGTGAGGTGTCCAAAAGCGTCAGGAAATCCGCCTGCGTTTCAATCGGCAGGTCGCCATAGCCGGGACTGAACCGCCAGGTGATGGCTTCGCCGCGTTCGGCGCATTCCTCCCGGATCATGGCTTCGGCCATGTCCGCCGCGGCCTCAACGGCCGCAGTGGCGCAGCTGTCTAAAATCAGCCCTTCTTCCGATGCGATCAGCATTTTTGTGCGGATCAGTTTATCCATTGCCGCGCCGATTGTCACAGCAAGCAAATACGCGTGATCGCAAGGTGTTCCCGGATTGACTTTCCTTTGAGGAGCAGGCTCGTGCCTTTCACCTCAATTCCTTTCGGCGTCTCCAGAATAGCGAACCGGCGGTATATTGCCTGCGGAGTGATCGTCTGAAGCGTCAGGGAAATGCAGTCCTCAATCAGTTTTTTCAGCGCGTCCGGGACCGGTGTGCCATGATATCCGAGATAGCGGAGGACTTCGTCATATGGAATTCGGTTGATTGTGAGCTGCAAAGTCAGAATCTCTCCGGCTCACTGTTTTCAGCGGAAATAATGTTTTGGATGTTTTCGCTGATTCGGGTTGCCGTTTCTACATTATTCATCGTATAAAGGTGGATCCCCTGCACGCCGTGCGATATCAAATCAACAATTTGCTCGGTGGCATACAAAATCCCGGCATCTTTTAAGGCCGTCGGGTTGTTGCTGTAGCGATTAATGATGGTGGCCAGTTTCGCCGGGACGCTGGCGCCGCACATACTGACGATTTTCTCAATCTGATTCTTGTTGACAATCGGCATAATGCCGGCCTCGATCGGCACTTGAATCCCGGCCTGGCGGACTTTCTCCAGAAAACGGAAAAAGCTGGGGTTATCAAAAAAGAGCTGTGAGATAAGATGCGTTACGCCGTTGTCGATTTTGATCTTTAAATTTTCAATATCCTCATCGATAGAGCTGCTTTCATAATGGCATTCGGGATAACAAGCGCCGATGAGATTGAAGCTTGGGTCTTTGGATTTGATGAAACCGGCCAGATCGCTGGCATGGCGGAAAACCTGTTTGGGCTGGATGTCGGGATTGATGTCTCCCCGCAGGGCCAGGATATTTTGGATATGGTTTTCTTTTAATTTTTCGAGCGTTTCGATGATTTCCTGCTTATCCGAATTAACGCAAGTCAGATGGGCAACCGGTTCGATATGATAGGTTGAACGGATCAGAGAAGCGATCTCACAGGTTTTTTCGCGTTGCGCCGTGCTGCCGCCCGCGCCGTAGGTCACACTGATAAAGTCCGCCGGCAGGCTGCGCAGTTTCAGCAGTGTGTTGTAAATCACATTCACCGGCGATTCCTTTTTTGGCGGAAATACTTCCAATGAGAAAACGACTTTTTTTGCGTTGAAAAAATGATTAATGTTCATTGCTTTTGCTTCTTAATCGGCCCTTTTGTCTAACCGGAATTCGAAAACGCTCCAATCCTTATAAAATTTGAAACAAAACAATTCAAGTATCCGACTGCAATCTGCCGGACGCGGAAATCCAGTTTCTGCCAATCGGATTCAAACTTCGGATTGCTGCCTGCAGTGGGGATTGTATCCTGCCGGGCTGCTATTAGTATAGTATTTTATCTTAATCAATTGGGTAAAATGTGATTCGGTACAGCAATTCGAAATAGAAAAATGGATCGTCATATTTCCAATTGCCGGTGATTCGGCGTTTGGTCATAGCCTCAAGATTGGAACAGAATATGCTGCCGTTATTTCATAATGAAAACGCTGCCCTATTGAAGGCCGTCTCTGATTTCCGCCAGGGAAGTTTCGCTGTTCCCGCCAAACCGCCATAAGGCAAAGTCGGTGATCCCGCTCTCCCGCGCGGTCTCAATCCAGGTCAGGATTGTCGTGCCGTCGGCATACCAGACTTCGTGGGCTGTGCCGGTTTCATCCACATAGTTGAAGACAACCGCGCCGCTTGTCTTATCCCGGTTGGCGGCTGAACCAAATTTATCCAGCAGCGCCAGCGCGCTTGTTTCGGTGACCTCTTTGATTGTTCCGTCTTCGGACCAGTCAAAGCCGCCGGTCGCGAAAGCCAGCGTCACTTTTCCGGGAAGTTCCCGGCTCTTTTCGATGATTTCCTGAATAAATTCGGGCGAGGCCTTTGCGCCGGGCGTGCTGCTGTGCATTCCGAACTGGTTGTAACACATGATGACATATTCCGGACCCTGGGGGAATGTTACCTGGTCCAGCGCATTGGGTTCCAAAATGATTCGAAGCGGGATCCCTTCCTCGTCTGCCCGTTTACTCAGTTTATTTACGAAAGTGACGAATGCCTTCCAGAGCGGTTTCAGTTTCTTGATGGCTTCATAATCGATTTCAAGCCCGTCCGCTCCGCTTTCTTTTGTCAGGCTGATAATCTGTTCGATATGGTTCTCCATGATGGCTTTTTTGGAGAACAGCCTTTTCAGGATCTCAATATCTTTTAAAGAAGAGAGCTCTTCATCATAGATAATATCATTGACAATGGTGAGGTAGATCTGTGTCTCGGCGCCTGCGTTTTCAATCACGTCTTCCATCAGCAGCAT
>CALAEB010000241.1 GCA_937890875.1 uncultured Anaerolineaceae bacterium
ACAAGAGACAATTAAACAAAAAACAATCAATTTAGGTCTATCAAACGCAATTCATTTTTGGGGTGTTACGGACAGAGTAGACGAGTTTTATCAGGTGATGGATGTATTTGTCTTACCTTCGCGGTTTGAGGGTCTTGGTATTGTAGCGATTGAAGCGCAGGCTGCCGGATTAAAAACAATTTGCGCAGATACAATTCCGGAAGAAGCAAGAATTACGGAAAATTTTATTTCCCTTTCATTAGATCAATCTCCGAAAGAATGGGCAGATGAAATTCTAAAATATCAAGATGGGTATGAACGCAAAGATATGTCAGACGCAATAAAAAACGCAGGTTATGATATAGCCGAAGAAACGAAAAAACTAGAGAATTTTTATATTGATCAATACAATGATTTACATAAAAGGAAATACTTATAGTTTTTTAAGAAGGTAGTGATTAATCAGCAAACAATATTAGGGAATGACAAGAATGACAAGTCAGACTAATCTGCATGAAAATATATCTTTTTTTCAAAGAAACCGATTCGGAGTTCAGATGATAAAAAAGAGAAAATTAATTTCGCCAATAGCAGCAGGGTTTGTTCTAATATTTATTTACGTATACTTTAAATCAATAATTGATTCTTTCATGGGGTCAGAATTTTTTAAACTCACATTATTTTCAACAGCATTCGGTCTTGTTCTAATAGGCTTTTTGATGACTATTGCAAGGAACAGAATCTATGCCGTTAGGAATCATTTTCTTTGGGGAATTTTACTAATTATATGTTTATCGCGGAACAAAGATATTTATTACGGTCATTATTTCGCGCCCATGGCTTTTAGCATAGCCCTTCTTTCTATGGTTTCATCAACATATAATACAAATTGGATATCTTCCATTGTAAAAACAATGATTTTATTTACCATAATCCATTCATTCGCCACCATTATTTTATTTTTGAATGATGGAATTTATTTTAAATATATCAAGCCATTCTTTCCTGGTAATTTCGCGACGGGTTACAAGTCTGGTTTAACAAGTCACTATAGCACCAACGGTATATATCTTGGATTGGGACTGATTGTCGTCTCTTGCAGATTGTTTACTCAAGAGACGAAAGGGGTCAGGAATTTAATCATTCCTCTTTCGGTTTTATTTGCTTTACTTTTAACAACAAAAAGAGCTCATCTGCTTTTTTCTGTCATGGCTTTATGTATTGTATTTTTAGCGCTTAATTCCAGGAATAAGCGAACCTCTATATTTAAACTTATTTTTGTTATTTCAATTGTTTTTTCGATAATCTATATGCTTGGAAATATTTTTCCAGAGGTATTAACTGTATTTGACCGATTTATTAATTATGGTGAAGATATTACAGGTGGAAGAGCTTTATTGTACGAAGTGGCATGGGAAAAATTTCTTGAGAATCCAATTTTTGGTATCGGATGGGGCGGTTTTCAATATGAATTCGCAAAATTAAATCCCCAGTCCGCATATGGCTATACCTACATGACCACCCATAATGTCTTTTTGCAACTCTTATGTGAAACCGGAATAATTGGTTTCACCATTTTTTTGCTCGCATCCGGGATAACCGTGAAAAAAACTTATGCGTTCCTATCTCAAGCGATAAAGAAGAATACCGATTTTCCTAAAAATTATCGTCTTTTTCTTGCCATTTCTCTGGGGATACAAGCTTTTTTTCTAATGTATTGTATGACCGGAAATCCTTTGTACGACATTCAAGTTCAATTTCCCTATTTCCTGTCATGCGGTATTTTCTATTCGATTGAATATCAACTGGTTACCAAGAAGAGAAAAGATAGCAAACAAAATTATGCACACGCTTTTGGCCCTCAGACTAAAACCGAATCATAAAAAGAAGTCTTTGTTTCATTGTATATAATACAATACTCTGCCCCAAATTAATTGGAAGCAAACGGAAAAGAAGAAAAAGCCATGAAGATTATTTATAACCAAATCAACTCATGAATAAACAAAATCGGCTCTCTTTATTAGGAATACAAAAGATTGTTTAAAACTAATTTTCTATAGTTGAATGTTCTCGGGCCTCAATAATGGAAAAATAAGGAGCTTTATGAATAAAATTGGGATATTAACCTACCACAGAGCGGATGGTTATGGGGCAGTATTACAAGCATATGCTTTATGTAAATTTATTGGTCATATTTCCAATACTAAGCCTATTATTATCGATTATCAATGCGAAGCAATCGATGATGTGCATAAATTATTCCAGATTAACAAAAATAAAAATATCTTTATTGAAATGTGCAAACTTATACCAAAACTTTCTCAAATCCCTGGTAAAAGAAAGTCTACAAAAACATTTACAGAATTTCGAAAAAAGTATTTGCCAATTAGCGAAGAAACCTATACTAAAGAAAGCATTCGCTCGATTTCCGACAATTTCGATCATTTTATTGTGGGGAGTGATCAAACATGGAATTTCGAACTTTCTGGTCTCGACAAAACATATTTCCTTGATTTTGTTCTCGATTCAAAAAAAAAGAATTCCTATGCAGCCAGTTTCGGCTTTGAAAAAAATTTCGAACAGTTTAAAGACGAATTCTTGATCTTGCTTTCATTGCGCGAAACAATTGGCGCAAGAGAATTACAAGAAATGGGGAAGAGTTTTGTTATTTCTGTTGATCCCACATTGCTACTTGATTCGCAAAAATGGCGCCAAATCGCAAAAAAGCCAAAACTAAAAGAAAAATTTATCTTGATCTATACGGTACTTCCTCCGAAAAATTTATTCGATTTCGCACGGGAATTGGCAAAAAAGACAGGTTTAAAAATTTTTTATTTAACGGCCTCAGTTCGAATTTATAATGGAATAAAGAAAATAAGCGGCTTTTCCCCGGAAGAATTTCTTGGTTTATTTGCGAATGCCGAGTATATATTCACGACGTCATTTCATGGCACCGCATTTTCGATTTTATTCCACAAAAGATTCTTCGTTGAATTAGATAACGGGAAAAGGCATAATGATCGTGTTGATAATTTGTTATCGACGCTTAATTTACATGACCGCAACCTCTCTGGAAAAGCTTTAGCGGATTATGACCATGCAGTTGATTGGGATTCTGTAGATGCAAAATTGGAGATTGAGAAACAAAAATCTTTCAAATATCTAAAGAGTATTCTCAGTGAATAACTCATCAAGAACAAAAAAGTTCTTTTACAATTCAGTATCCACCGGAATCTATCAAGTCATTGTGATGACTGTCGGGTTCATCACGCCTCGTGTGATGCTAAAAGGATACGGTTCTGAGATCAATGGTCTTGTCACTTCGATCACCCAGTTTATAACTTATTTCAACCTTGTTGAAGCAGGTATCGCAGGGGCCGGCGTTTTCGCCTTATACCAACCGCTTGCTGAAAACGATTACTCCCGAATCAATGGCATCCTCTCCGCGGTAAAAAAATTCTATTATCAAGCCGGTTATATTTTTACCGGTTTGATAATAGAGTTAGCAATTTTATATCCACTATTCGTTAAAACCGATCAGCTTTCGCCTGCACTGGTAGGATTGCTGATTGTTATTCTGGGTGCAAAAGGGTTTCTGGAGTTTTTCACTTTAGCAAAATACCGGGTATTGTTGACTGCGGATCAGAAAACCTACGTTATTTCGATTGCCTCCTCAATTTATACAATTCTAAATACAATTCTGATCGTTGTATTTGTTCATTTACACATGCCCATTGTTGCGGTCTATGCAATCGCAATGCTATCCCTGCTCTCACGTTCAGCCATCTTATTTATCTATGTTAAGCGAAAATATAAGAGCGTCCGCTATGAGGAAAAACCCGCAACAGAAGCGCTGGATAAACGTTGGCCTGCACTTTTTTTGCAGATTCTTGGCATTACTCAAACAGGCGCTCCAGTCGTAATCGCTACCATTTTTACTACGCTCCAGCAGGTTAGTATTTATGCTATTTACAATATGATACTAACCGGCATTAATGGCATTTTATCTATCTTTGTCAGCGGGTTATCTGCATCTTTCGGCGATTTAATAGCAAGAAAAGAGATGAAGACTCTGCAAAAAGCCTATAACGAATTTGAATTTTCCTATCATTCACTTATTACAATTGTCTATTCTGTTTCCTTTGTTTTGATACTTCCGTTCGTTCAGCTATACACAGCGGGTGTGAGCGATATAAATTATTCTTTGCCGCTGACCGGTTTTTTATTTGTATTAAATGGGCTGCTCTATAATATGAAAACCCCTCAGGGAATGATGGTTATTTCAGCAGGGTTATATAAAGAAACGATGTTACAATCAACGATACAAGGTGCGATAATTATCCTCTTCGGTTGTCTATTCGGCTCCTTCTGGGGACTGAACGGAATTCTTCTGGCTTCCTGCCTCTCCAATTTATACAGAACTATCGATTTAATGTTTTTTATTCCCATTAATGTTACAAAATTACCCGTCAAGACCACTCTTCACAGATATATACGACAACTCGTTGCAGTAGCCTTGATTTATCTGCCATTTCAAACAATTCAAATTCATATCACCAGTTATCATGAATGGATTGTCTTTGCCCTTGTCGTAACCTTGTATGCTATCACTGTGGTGCTATCAGTGGGGCTGATTTTTGAACGAAATCAAATAAAACCAATTCTTACGAGAGTAAAAGGAATTATAAGAAGGTCGTAATTGGAGAGTTTCATGAGTAATTGATTTACCGATAAAAAAGATTGATCCAGGAAATCCGCAAAAAAATCATAACATTTGAAGAAAGAAGAAAATATGGGAATTATAAATAAATTTACAAATGGAACTAAGTATTTAAAAAATTTTATAACCACAAGGCCATTGCTTTTTGGTCCAGATGAGGACAATTCTTTTCCTTATCAGCGAAGGGCAAAGAAAATATATCACGATTATGTTAGATCCAAATCATTAATACTTGTTGCGAACATATTAAATAATGAAGGGGTCCCAGGTGATACTGCAGAAGTTGGAGTTTTTACAGGCATCTACGCTTCGCAAATCAATTTTGCGTTCCCTACTCGTACATTACATTTGTTTGATACTTTCGAAAGTTTTAATAAAAAAGAATATGATTCTGAAATAGATATTGGTTACAATCGACAGAAATTTCATGCTGTGTTTTCTAAAACCAGCATTGAAATGGTAAGAAAAAAAATGACGTATCCAGAAAACTGTATATTCTATCAAGGATTGTTCCCTGATACCGCAAAAGATCTTGATGGAAAGTTTTGTTTTGTTTCAATTGACGTTGATCTGGAAACTTCTATATATCAAAGCCTAGTTTATTTTTATCCTCGTTTAGAAAAAGGAGGATATCTTTTTATACATGACTATAACAATAGTAATTTGCCAGGTGTTGAAAGAGCAGTCAAACGATTTGAAAAAGAAAATGGGTTTATGTGCAAGTTTCCTCTCTGCGATGCTGGAGGTACGCTTATTGTTACAAAATGACAAGATAAATTTGTTTGCTTAATAAACTCATACGGAGAAAGAGCAAAAAGAATATTTTTCTGAATCGGAGACTTTGAGCAGCGGTTCATCACAGGTAACCAACATCATCCACCAGATTGCAGTCAGCTAAGAGGGTGTCTCAAAACAAAGGAGCGCCTTTTTAAGTTTTTTTCTTCTCGAATCTTAAAAGTCCCCGCACATTGCTAATAACTGAATCGGATCAGTCTGCGAAAGCGAAGTTAATGATAAAAAGAGGCGAGTCATGAATATTCAAATCATTCAGGATCGATGTACAGGTTGCCGTGCCTGTATACAGCTTTGTCCGGTGCACTGTATTTCCATGCAGGAGAATCACGAGGGGTTCCTCTTCCCAGTTGTGGATCAGGAAGCCTGTATTGATTGCGGAATCTGCCTGACAAAATGTCCCGCTTACAACGATCATCCCCTCAGACAGGATCCAGATCTCGCGGTCTATGCAGCTGTACATCAAAATCCGGAAATCCTGATGGCGAGCAGTTCCGGCGGCGCGTTTGCCGCGCTAGCGCAATATGCTTTCTCACGGGACGGAGTGGTGTATGGTTGCAGCCTAAATAATCAGATCATACCGATGCACATCCGGATTGATCAGGCGAAGGATCTTCCAAAATTGCACGGTTCCAAATATGTGCAGAGCGATACCGGCAATACCTATTCCAGCGTTAAAAAGGATCTTCAGGCGAGCAAAACCGTGCTTTACAGCGGGACGCCCTGCCAAATCGCCGGGCTGAAAGCCTATTTGGGGGCAGATGATCCCAACCTGATCACCGTCGATATCATTTGCCATGGTGTACCCGGCTCAGGTATTTTTCGGAAACATATTGCGTGGCTGAGTAAAAAAAAAGGGGCGGAAATTCAGCAATTTGGTTTCCGAAATAAAGAAAAATTAGGCTGGGGACCATTAATCTATTTAGTGACAACGACAACGAAAACAACAATTTTACCATACTTTTACGACGTATATTGTCAAAAATTATTTGGTGACAGTGAAGGGTTACGGGAATGTTGTTATCAATGTAAGTATGCGAATATAGATCGGGAAGGCGATTTCACGATCGGGGATTACTGGGGCATCCAAAAATATCATCCAGAAATTCCAACAGCATGGGGTGTATCATTGCTCATTGCTAACGACGACAAAGCGAAAGCGATTGTGAATGACTTGCATCGATCCCTGACGCTCTATCCGTCAAGAATCGAATGGGCTCGAACAAATAATCGTTTGCTGAACAAACCGGTAGAACGTCCCACGGAAAGAGATACGGTATTTGCTGAAATTGAAAAGCTTGGTTATGACTGCTGGGCAGAAAAATATTATCGCTCCGGCTATTACATTAAAGCACTCATTAAGTCAAAGATTCCAAGGTCGCTAAAGACAACAATCAAACAAATCATTCGTCGGAATAAAGAGGGATAACAAAATATATCGAAAGTATCGATCCTGTTGAAAAGACTCAAAATCTGATTCAGGCATTATTAGAACCATACTGACAAGACCATCCTATTTGATCTAAACAAATCAGCATCTGCCAGTGAAAAGGAACTTTATGAAAAATTCGGTACACAAGCTGTCAGTAGCAAACAATGAAAAAACAGCGTGGTTTACCGAATTAGACTTCAATCTGTCACAAAAAGCGAATAACGATTGCCCATACGATCAAAGGAAGAAAACACTGACGCATGTAAAAACCTGTAAAGAATTAGGATTGTGTCTGTCATTTTCGTCACATGCTGTCTCCTGTTTTCTTTTATCTCAATATCCGCTGTAAATGAGGAACCGTCGATAGGATCCTCCGCTAAAATCCAAAAAGGAAAAGTGATTGATGGCATTCAGAAAGCTGGAGTGGACAGGCCGATTGGGATCGCTTATATTCCCTATAAAACCACAACCGGCACTTTTGAACGGTGCGCAACCGACGCTTATTTTTATCTTCTGCTTGTAAACGAATCCGCACAAGACGCATCCATCACACTGCCCCAAAGAGCAAAAATTAACTCCCGAAATTACTACATTGAAGAAGAGAGCTACCTTTGCAAAGACGTGCCCGTCGCTCTCTGGGAACCACAGCATTATGCGAACGCCAACGGAGGTGAGGCCTGCGTAACAGAAAACAATATGCTGGCATTACCCAAACAAAGTGCCATCTCAGTCCGCGGTAAAATCGTTAATATAGCCCACAGCCTGACACAGGAAAGCGGGCAGGGTGAACTGATCGGTGATCTGCCAGTTTCAATGGATGTGCAAATCAACAACAAATGCAAAACAGCGCTTGGGAATCTGTTTGAAGAAGGGGATATCTGCGGATCGTTGCAATTCCCGGAAATAATGAATGGAAATTGGGTTGAAGGCGGTTACTTCATCGATCCTACCGGGCAGGAAGTCTGTTCCATGAATTATTTCTTCATTGTGGAAAACCCGGACCTCAAGCATACAAATGTCGTAGAACTGCCCCGCTGGATTCAACTGAACAATTCCCGCTGGAATATCAGTTGCACTTATTTATCGGAGGACTGCGACATTTCAGGTTTCCATCATTATGCCTGGGCTGTAATTTCTGATAACACGAAATTCCGGAGCCTGAATTACCTATTCTGTGATCGAGACCGTCCAGCCCGCGATCTTTGCTATGAAGAGAATGGATTGTGGTGGCTGCGGATCCCACCGCAGACAAAAATCGCAGTTCGCGGAATGGTCAATGATATCTGTGATAAAGATCATGTATTGAAATACCCGCTTTCCCAAAACACCGTATATGCCGGTTTGGAAATTAGCGATGGCGGCAGCAACAAATGGTGGGTAGATGGTATCATTACAGGGGTGGAACGTTCAGTTTCCGGACAGGATTAAGAATTGAAAAATTTTCTTTCGTGCTGGCTGCCTTTTTTCCTTTGTTTGATCCTCATCTTTTTTATCTCAAGAATCCACAATCCCTATCGTCGTTTTTACTCAATCGTTCATAGCATCTCGCAAATGGACAAATTTGAATCTGGTTTTGCTCGCGTCCTGACAGAGGAATCCAACGATAAGAACAGTTGGATCGGGATCGTCGCCCATGCCATCGAATATACACTGCTGGGATTGACCGCCGGACGAGCAATGATCTGGAAACAACCGTCCAACTTCAGGCTGATTATAATCGTCTTCAGTTTATGCTGCCTTTATGCGCTTTCCGATGAAATCCACCAGATTTTTGTCCCTGGACGCATCTTCCAGATACAGGACCTGTTTTCTGACGCCACAGGAATAATCCTCGGGTTGTCGATCTATAGTTTCATTCAGAGCAGGAAACGAAACCATTTACTGCGAGTAAACGCTGAATAATGCCGCGGCAGCCCCAAATAAACGAACATTAGATAACGCCATATGTTTCCGAAATTGATCCAATCATTAAGGATCAAAAAAGGCCGGTTTGGTCCGGCCTTTTTTGTTTAACGGGAAATAATGTTTCATTTTCTGAAATTATCCGGTATAGTCCACTACAACCGGAGTTCGTGTTTTGGCGGATTCCATGATTGCCAGAATCGCCAGGGATGTGTTTGCAGCATCATACACAGAAACAGGAAATTCGTCACCGGAAAGCATACAATCAACAAATCCACGAATGCTTTCAAATGCGAATCCTTTCGGATAACCAAAAATAGAACTCTGAACCAAAATATCCGGGACAGAAACTTTGCTATCGGTATATTGCTGAATCAGGTTGTGATTACTGGCATCAAGGCTGATCATCCCCTTGGTCCCTAAAACATTAAATTTAATATCATTCACGCAAGGATTGGCATTCGGTGTGATCCAGCCATTTTCCATCTGAGCGATTCCGCCATTTCGAAATTCAATGGTAGTTAAATATTCATCCACCGTATCAACGCCCAAACCTTTTAAAATGCCCTCACGACTTACTGAAAAGACGCGTTTTACTTCATCATTAAAAAACCAGCGAAGCGTATCCAGACTATGACTCCCCAAAAACCACAGGATCGAAGATTGCGCAGCCCATGGCAGCATGTCAGTCGCAACCCATTTGATATCATTTAATCGTATATACGCGCTGTAAACCTCGCCCAGTTCCCCTCGTTCAACCGCCTGATGGGCAACATGAAAAGGAGGGCTCCATCGATTATGCAAGTCAACCATGACCCTAATATTATTCATCTCAAAAGCATCCAGCATACGAAAAACATCCTCTCGAGTAGTTGCCAGCGGCTTTTCAATAAGGATGTTTTTTTTATGGTTTGCCGCAGCTATTGATATCTCCGCATGAGCAAAGTCCGGGGTAACAATGGCCACCGCATCGCAGCCAGATTTTTTGAACATCTCGGTATAGTCCGAGTAAACTTGGTCGATACCGATTTTGTCGGCAACAGCCCTCGCTTTACGATAATCCATATCACAAATTGCAACAATATCTGTAAAAGGGTGCGCGTGGTATATTTTTGCATGATTTTCGCCCCAGATTCCTGCACCTACGATAGCCATTTTTAATTTTGTATTCATTTTTCTTCCCTGTTTAGCAAAAAATATAAACCTGTTCCTTTGCAGCCAATCGAATTACAAAACCCCGTTAATAGAACAACAAATTTATTCCCCTGATTTTCCTCCAAAAGAAAATGGGAGATCCAAAGAACCTTCTTAAACTCAAATTGCTGTTTTTTATCATAATTTGAACGAAATCGAACAACCGTAAATCACAGTTATCCTTTCACCGATCCAAAAGTGAGACCGCGAATCATATATTTCTGCACACTGATCGCAAAAAACAGCACCGGCAAAACTGCCATCACACCAGTTGCAGCCATTTCTCCCCATTTCACTCCGGAAATCGACAGATACATCATGACGGAAGTTGGGACCGTCTTCGCATTGATACTGGTCAGAAAATTCGCAAAAACAAATTCATTCCATGAATTGATCATACAAAAGATTGCAGTTGCAACCATTCCTGGCAAGACTAACGGCAACACAATTTTTCTTAGGGTCTGAAACCTTGTACAACCGTCTACAAAAGCGGCTTCCTCCAATTCAATCGGAAGATCTTCAATAAACCCTCTCATCATCCAAATTGTGAACGGCATATTAAAAGTTGTATAGCATATGACTAACAATAACTGAGTATCAAGGAGCTTAAAAAGAGCTCCCATTAAAAAATACGGAATCACAACAGCCATGGCGGGCAAAAATCTTTGGCTCAATATCCAGAAGGCCCTATCCTCGCGTTTTTTCCAGTTATATCGGGCAAATCCATATGCCGCGACAGAACCCAATAATAATGAAATGACCGTTGTAAAGAACGCAACGATAACGCTGTTTTTAAAATAAGCAAAAATCTGGTTTTCTTTGATGACAGTTTGATAATTAATAAACGAGATTGGCGCAAAAATTTTCCCAGGGGTTAAAATATCGACTCGATTTCTCAGGCTTACTAATATCATCCAGAGGAACGGGAAAAGTATGATGAAACAAATTAAAAAGATTAAGCAGCCCTTGAATATCCTGACTAGCGGGTTTTTCTGTCTTCTTCCTGTTTTCACAATCACACTTCCTTTCTTTGTTGTCGGATAAGTAAGTTGCTGATTATCGTAACAATGGCCAACAAGACCAATGCTGTGGCTGCCGCTCTTCCGATCAAACCATTCTGCGCGTTCGCGAGACGGAAAATATGCAGACTTAAAAATTCAGTTGCATTTCCAGGTCCTCCCTGCGTCAAGACAAAAGCTGTATCAAATAGTTTTAGAGCGTCAATAGCTCTCAACAAGATTGTTAAATAGATCAGTTTTCTCATCATCGGTATGGTGATGAAAAAAAGAATCTGGAGTTTATTTGCGCCATCCATTTCCGCAGATTCATAAGGATCGACCGGCATCGAACGAAGACCAGCATATATGATCAAAGTTACGAACGGGGTGAATTGCCAGATATCAACGATCAAAATTGACCAAAAGGCCATATCCTTGGAAAGCCAGATGATTTTTAAATTGAACAACTTCTGAGTAATTTCATTAATGACCCCATATTCCGCATTTAACATCAATTTCCACATTTGGGCAGCGATTGACGGAGTCATCGCAAGCGGAATGATCATAATACCAATGACTAACGGCTTTAATTTAAACTCAGAAGAATTCAACAGCATCGCAATTAAAAATCCTAAAATCAGTTCAATACAGGTTGCAAGAACCATAAATAACAAACTTATCCATACCGAATGCCAAAAATCCGGATCGGCGCCGGAAAACAAACGGACAAAATTTTTGATACCGACAAATTTCGCTCTGCCGAATTTCCATCCCAATTGATAGTTTGTAAGACTAATTAAGACCAAAAATACCGTGGAGACAATGGACAGGAAAGCCATTGTGACCATTGCCGGTGAGATATATTTTATATGTTGATTTTTGTGAAAATAAAGCCTTATTTTTTGCAACATGGAATTATAAACCTGACGATAGGATTTTTTATAGAACAATATAGGCTGGATTGAGAAGAATCATTTCCCGGGATTCGTTAGGAAAAAGTATCTGCCGCTATTATTTGGCAGATACTTTTTCTCTGCAATGAATTTTGCTTTTTATCCGATCAAATCTTCAGCGTCTGTTTGTATCTTGTCACATGCCTCTTCAACACTGATATTCCCGGCCAATACTGAGCTGCCATAGCTGCCGGCAATATCCAGCAGTTGATTGATCTGATCATGCTGCGGAATCCAGGAAAGTCCTTTTTCAACTAAACCATTTGCTGCGATCAAAGCCTCTTTTTGTGCTCCGAAAGATGGGTTCAAAGCAGCTAATTCCTCATTTTCAAAGACAGAATCACGTGTTGCCACCCCGCCTGCTTTAACATAATCAACTGACTTTTCTTTACTGGCCATAAACGCGATAAACGCCCATGCTTCCTGTTGATTCCTGGATGTAGTTGGAATTCCAAGATTCCAGCCGGCCAAGGCTGCCCCATCCCCGGCAGGACCGGTCGGGGTCGGAACAAACGCAACTTTATCCGCCACCGTCGAGGAGTTTGGATCCGTGATCTGATTTGCCAATGCGGTAGCATCCAACCACATCGCTGTCTTTCCGGCAAGGAAAGCTCCGAGAGCTTCTTCATGAGTGTAAGTCCCTACATCCGGAGGAGCATTTTTCAACAAATCGACAAAAAATTGCAATGAATCTACAGTTTCAGGAGTAGTGGCAGTAATGATTTCATTGTCAGTACCAATCGTAGATTGATCAATAAAACCGCCGCCAAAATTGTACATTAAGCTCATCCAGCCGGAAGCAAAGTGGATACCGCGCTGAGCACGCATGGAAACACCGTAGAGATCGGCCTCTTTTCCGTTGAAAAATTGCGCCAACGCAAGAAATTCATCCATTGTCTTCGGCGGTTCTTTCTCATATTTCTCAAACAGATCTGTTCGATAAGCCACGAAACGGGTCTCGCCGGCGGTCGGAATACCATAATTAACGCCGTTTGCCCCAGCAATACCATTACGGTAAGCCGGCATAATATCTTCATAATCAAACCATGAAGGAGTAATAGATTCGTCGCTAACGAAAGTTTCAACGGGAACCAAAACGTCTTTCGAAGCATATTCACTCATCCAGAAAGCATCGACCATGAAAACATCATAAGAACCAGCCCCTTGAATATCCAAAAGCTGCTTATTTTTCAGATTGGTTTCTTCGACAATATCCCAAACAACATTAATTCCGGTAAGATCGGTAAATTCCGTTACCATTGTCTTAAAAGCTTCAGTGGAAGGATGTGCCGCCATAGCAACGGTAATTTCTTTTCCATCTGATTGCGCTTTTACTGTTTCACCCCATTTTTCCAGAGATGAAAGATCCTGTGCTGCGGCAGGGATTACAACAGCAAGACAAAGCAGGATAGAGGCAACTAACAACAAATTTCTTCTCATTTTTTCTCCTTTATATTTTCTACGGCAACTTATAAAGAACAAAGTAACAACACGGTTTCTTTGACCGGAATCGCCAACATTGTTCAATTTATTAACAGATACCCGATTTATGCTATAGATCTATAATAATATTTTTGATGGATTATGTATTTGTTTAAAATTAGTTGATAGTTGCACAAAATTCCACAACTTTTTGATTTCCTTTTAAATCTTCCCCGGATAGAATCACAGCAAAGCACGCGCTTTTACAGATTTTGCATATTCCGAGGGTGACATATGCGTAATTTGTTTAAAAATTCGAGAAAAATAATGAATTGATCCAAAGTGCAAGAGGTTAGCGATCTGCGTAAAATTATACTGTTCTTCACTGATCAGCCGTTTCGCTTCATCAACGCGGAGCAGATTATAGTATCCCATAACGCCATATCCAATTGTCTTCTTAAAGATTTTTTCGACATAGCTTTTGGAAAGAGACATTTTTTCACAGACCATACTCAGATTAATGTTCGTATATAAATTCTTCTTCAACAGGTTAACAATTTCATTGGCCAGTAATTGATCATTATTTTTTAATGAACTATTCTTTGTAAAATTCGATTGAAGGTCATTTTCTCTATTGTTCCGGATGACGCTGATCAAAAGAGACTCGAGTAATATTTTCACCATCTGTTCACTTCCAAAATCAGCATCGATCCGGCGGATGAGTTTTGTCTGATCCATAATATCCAAGGCACCATCAAACGCTTTTTTCCCTTCTGTCAAGATTTGTGTAATCAGATCACGTTCATTCTTTTTTAGAGTTACTCTGCGGTTATTGAAAAAATCGATATCCGGGCTACGGCTTTCATAAGTAATAATAAAAGAGCTCGCAAAATCGCCATGGGAAACCACATTATGCTTTTCGTTGGGTTTATGAAATATCGCTTCTCCCTGACTCAGAGTAAAGACTTGTTCTCCGGCCAGAACGTCGATCGATCCACAATCAGCATATACCATTTCCCAAAAATCATGGCTTTCACATTGACCAAAAAATTTTTTGACATAATCAAAATAATGTAAAGTAATAATATTATCAATAAGAAGAACTTCTCTTAATATCGTCCTGGTAAATTGTTTTACGATCATAGCAAGCCTTTATTTCTTTTGGAGCAAATAGTACAAATTGAGAAATGATATAAATATTATATATGAATAAAAACACAAATTGACAATCGTGCATTGCCGCTGCAAATTACCGGAAGAGGGAAAGCAGATCGTTGCCCCGTTTGATCAGCCCCTGCATAAAATCAGCGACCAGTGTGACGGAGCATTCGCTGTGGTTTGCTTGCTTTTTATTCGAAAGAACTTCCTTATCTTTCGGGTTCCTGTATCAAATAAAAGCCCTTGACTCTCCCGCAGCGGGAGGATTTATACTGGGTTCACAAGAGGAGAAAGCATATGTACAAAATCGGGCTCTTTTCAAAAATCAGCCAGACAACGATTAAGACGCTGCGATTTTATGATGAAGCGGGGCTGCTGAAACCGGAAAGCATCGATCCGATGAACGGTTACCGGTATTACACAACCGGACAGCTTTTCATTCTTCACCGGATTCGCAGCCTGCGCCAAATTGGCTTTTCGATCGATGAGATCCGTGAAATCCTGACCGGTCAAAATGAGGATCAAATGATCGCGCAGCGCAGGCAGGAACTCCAGAGACGTCTGGAGCAGGCTTCCGAACAGCTTTCTCTGATTAACCAGTATATTATCGAAAGGAAAGAGGGTGCGATCATGAAGTATCAAGCCGTAATCAAAGATCTGCCGGAATGCATCGTATTTTCAAAACGGGTAATCCTCCCCCGGTATGACGCGTTGTTCGAAATCATGCCGGCGCTTGGGGAAGAAATAACGCAGGCAAACCCCGGAATCGCCTGCACTGTCCCGGAATATTGCTTTAATATCTACCATGACCGGGAACATCGGCATGAGAATATTGACACGGAAATCTGCCAGGCGGTAACCGCTTTTGGAAAATCTGAGAACGGGATCGTTTTCAAAAAAATTCCGAGTACAAAAGCCATCTGCACCCTGCATAAAGGTTCTTACAACGATCTGGGGGCAGCATATAGTTTCATATTCCGCTGGATTGCGGAAAACAATTACGAGATCACTGAACCACCGCGAGAGAGTTATATTGACGGAATCTGGAACAAGGAAAACGAAGCCGACTGGCTGACCGAGATTCAGATCCCAATCCGCTGACAGTTTCCAAGGAACAAAAAAAAATGGCCGGAATCATCCGGCCATTTTTTTATGTTCAATCTGCAAGATTTGCGTGCTGTCAGTCAGCCCGGTCCGCGAGCAGAGCGTCGATCCGGTACAACCCGTTCAGATCCGAGCCGGCTTTTTCCAGCAATTCTTTCACCTGGGTAAACGTCTTTTCCTCTTCGACCTGTTCCGTAATGAACCATTGCAGGAAAACCTGTGTCGCAAGATCGTTCTCTTTCACGGCAACGGCGTAGATATCATGAATCAGCGCAGTAACTTTCTTTTCGTGTTCCAAAGAAATTTCGAAAACTTCCAGCGCGGAAGCGAACTCGGACTGCGGTTTATCGATCGCACCTAATTCCACATGGCCGCCGCGGTCGTGGAT
>CALAEB010000242.1 GCA_937890875.1 uncultured Anaerolineaceae bacterium
CGGGAAAAGACGGATTCGGCGTCGGCGTGGCTGTTGTTTTCCCACTGCCTGCGGATAAATACGCGGAAGAAAAAAGTTGGATCCGGGTCGCCTTTCCGGTGACAGACCAGGACAGCACAACATCCCGTTGCCTGGAAATTGAAGCGGGGCTGACTTCGAAAAAGGTGATTTCAGGGGCGGTTAATGGTACAGGTTCTCCGACAGTAACCGGGAGAAGAAAGGACCGGGACACCTCTCCGTTCGCTGCGGTCAGAACGAGATTCACCGGTCCGGACAGCAAGAAGGAGCGAGTTCCGGCAGGCGGCAGCGCTTCATCCGCAAACGGATCGACGTGAACAACGTCCGCTCCGCCAATCTCCCATTCCAGCAAAACCGGTTCATCCATCCGTAACTGCCGCTGAGAAGAATAATTGATCAGCCTGTAGCCTTCATCAACGGCGGGATCCAGCACCAGTTCCGCATACTTTTCCGAAAAACCCATCCGGGATTCCATCTCCTCAACGGGGGAAGGTTCTCTGGTTAAATTGGCAAGACCCGTCAAATTAACCGGATTTTCCGCGTTGCTTTTCCCAATTTCGCTCACCGGCCGGACCCACAGGCTGAATTTCTTCAACTGGATCACCGGCTGTTCCGTGGGTTCGCCTGCTTGAGGAGCTGCGAAAAAAAGATGTTTCCAGCCGGAAACCTGAGCCAAATGGGCAAAAATGGCCAAGATGGCAATAAGGAACAATGGGATTAAAACCCATCCTGGTTTGTTTCTCCCGGTTTTCGGTGCAGAAGCGGGGTGGGGCGGCGTTTGATTTTCCGGAGAAGTCTCAAAAAACAGACGGTAAGCGCCCAGCAGAATAACGTCATCCCGGATCAATCCGATCATGGATTGTTCCGGGAGCGGTATGGTCTGCTCGCCGCGCAGGATATTGATGCTGCCGGAGAAATTGTAGAGGGAATAAGAGGGTGGATCCGCATGATTGCGGATGAATTGCAATTGAAGCGGAGCAATTTCCGGTGAGAGAAGCTGAATCGCATTTCCGGCATCGCTTCCGACTAAAGTCACGGCTTCCGTTAATCGGAAGGTCTTTTCCCAACCAGCTGTATTCAGAATTCGAACTCTCATAAGCCCCCGCGCAAATCATTCCTTGTTGATATTGGCACAAATAAGATGACAAAAATGAATTACCATGCCGCAAGAATAAGATCCTAGGCATTCTGAATTTGGGCTTGCCCGACTGAAACCAGTCCTTTGGCAGATTTTCACGGATCGACAGCAATTCGAAATATAAAAAGGTGCGCTGTGGTTCTCTTTTTTTTATTCGAAAGGATTTCCCAAATTTCGAATCCCTGCCGGATCAAGCTGAAAACTGCCGGTAAAAACATTCCTTCTGTATTTTATTTTGAGTTTCTGATCTGAAAAACCGGTGACAGTTTTTCAGAGAGATCGGCTTTATTGATGAGGTTCCTGATAGATCGACGTCGCGTTCGCTTCCCGCGGAATGTAATGGTCCAGCGTTTTCGGCTCCGGTTTCAAAGCGTTTGCCGCGGCAACCGCGTCTTCGCAAAGTTGAACCTGGCTGTCAAACGGCTCCGTTTTTCTGCGGTCGACACGGCGATATTGCCCGCTCGGCTCCATGATCCGGGCGCGGTCTGCATCCATCAATTGAAGCATCAAAATGCGGAAAACCCGGTTCCGTGCCTCTTTGTCTTCCACCGGAAATTGCAGTTCGATCCTGCGGTCAAGGTTGCGGGGCATCCAATCCGCGCTGGACAGGAATAGGTCTTCATTGCCGTCGTTATAATAGTAAAAAATCCGTGCGTGCTCCAGATAGCGGCCGACAAGACTGCGGACATGGATGTTCTCCGAAAGATTTTTGACGCCGGGCCGCAGACAGCAAATCCCGCGCACAATCAGGTAAATTTTCACCCCCGCCTGAGAGGCTCGATACAAAGCCTCAATGATCTCCGGGTCCACCAATGAATTGACTTTCGCAACGATCCGCGCGGGTTTCCCCTCGAGCGCATTTTTTCTTTCCTGTTCGATGCGATTCAATGTGTCGGCTCGCAGCCATTTTGGCGCCGGAATCAGTTTCCGCCAGGCAAGCGGTGTGGAATAACCCGAGATCAGATTGAAGAAATCCGTTGCGTCCCGACCATACGGTTCCGAGCAGGTCAGCAGCCCCAAATCGGTGTAAATTCTGGCAGTGATATCATTGTAATTCCCGGTACCCAAATGAACATAACGACGAATGCCATCCTCGTCATTCCGCACGATCAGCGTGATTTTGCTGTGGGTTTTCAGCCCAATCAAGCCATAGATGACATGGCAGCCGGCCTGCTCAAGTTTCTTTGCCCAATGGATATTATTCTCTTCATCAAACCGCGCTTTCAGTTCCACCAGCACCAAAACCTGTTTTCCGCGCATCGCGGCCTCCGCCAGAGAATTAATAATCGGAGACTGTCCGCTGACGCGATACAAGGTCTGCTTGATCGCCAGTACGTTCGGATCTTCCGCCGCCTGGCGGATCAACTCAATAATCGGATCAAATTGCTCATAAGGATGATTGACCAGAACATCTTTTTCGCGGATCACAGCAAAAAGATCACTCTGATCATAAAAAGCGGGCACCGGCTGAGAATTGAAAGGGGGATATTGTAAATCCGGACGGGAAACAAATTTAGAGATTTTTGACAGAAAAGTCAGATCCAACGGACCCGGGATCTCATAAATATCCCGTCCATTGATATGCAGCGTATCCGTCAGAATGGGCAAAACATCCGAATCGAATCCTTTTTGAATTTCGAGCCGGATCACTTCGCCCCACTGCCGTTGGCGAACCTGTGTCTCGATCTCAGTCAGAAGGTCGGCCGCGTCCTCGTCGTCAATCGCCAGGTCGGCGTTGCGCATGATGCGGAAACAGGTGACCGTTCCGACCTTGACGCCGCTGAATAAACGGTCAATATACGCCGTTATGATATCTTCCAATAAGACAAATTGGCTGCCTTTATCACACGGCAGTTCCACCAGCCGCGGAAGGACCGCCGGGATCTGAACGATTGCAAACGGTTTTTCTTCCTCCGAAACTTTTATTTTCCGGGGTTTTTCCACTCTGACCAGCAGATTCAACGTTTTATTCGCAATCAACGGAAAAGGGGAAGCGGCGTCAACAGCCAGCGGTGTCAGCACCGGGAAAACGGTCGATTCATAATAATGATCGACAAAAGTTTTTTGTTTGCCGGACAACTGGTCAAAATCGAGAATTGAAATTTCATTTTTCTCGAGCGCCGGAATAACCGACCGCAGCAAAGTCGAATACTGCTTCTTTACCATCTCATGCGTTCGCTGAGAAATTTTTTCCAGTTGTTCCCCCGGTTTCAGACCGGCCGGATCCGGCTGTTTGTAGCCTGCGTTTACCTGATCTTTCAGTGAAGCTACGCGAATCATAAAGAATTCATCAAGATTTGAACTGGTGATGGAAAGAAAATTCAATCGCTCCAGCAGCGGGTTATCTTTATCCCGGGCTTCTTCCAGAACCCGTTCATTAAACTCAAGCCAGCTTAATTCACGGTTGACCAGCTGACTGGGAAATTCACTTATTTCCGGGAAACGGGCATATTCGATTCCTAGTATCGTATCCAGTGCTGCGATAAATGATTGATTGAATTGATCTTTATCCATGACAAACCCTTCCTGGATTTTTATTTGGACCCCAATTAAATCGTTTTGCTTTTCCGCAGTTTTATGACAGGCTGTAAACCGAACATCTCCGTAAATAAGGCTGTATGTTTATTAAAATTCCATAATTCAAGCGTGAAATCCTGATCCGCGCTGACAACGAGCTCCAGTTTATTTCCGTCAATATGCGTCTTCAAAATTTCCAGTTTTTGCTGATGTCCGGCGTCCAGCGAATTTCCCAAAGCCAGGTAGGCGATCAGTTTGATAACCACCAGCCGTTCCTCATCCGTCAGCCGTTGGAGCATCGGTTCATTCGCGGTAACATGTCCGTTATGAAAACAGGCAACCAGCGCGATTATTTCCATCTCGCGTTCATTGAATCCGATGATTTCGTTGGACTGAATGATGTGATAACTCTGGATCCCATCATTTTCCATACTGATGTATTTTCCGATATTATGCAAAATCGAAGCAATCTGCAAATAGGCCCGTGACTTTTTCGGCAAGCCATGAATTTTAGTCGTCAGGTCAAATAACCGGAGCGACAGTTCGCTGACACATTCCGAATGCTTTTTGTCCGTGCGGTAGCGATTCGCGAGGTATGTCGCGGATTCCAGCCGTGTGACATCCGGATCCCGCTGAAAGCGGTAATTCTGAAGCTCGGCGGCCATTTCATACAATAATCCGTCCGCAAGATCCACATCCGAAAAATAAAATTGGTTTGTCCCGGTAAACTGAAGCACTTCGTCAATCACAATACAGGCAGGGAGCATCAATGTTTCCTGCTCAGACGGCACATTTGAAAGCAGTGCCAGTTCCGTTTTTCCGCCGTTTTTCAGCCTGTCAAAGAAAACAGAAAAGTCGGACCGTTTGATCTGTTCCCGCTTTTCGTTTGACCAGCCTGCGACATGCATGATGTATCGGGACGATCCGCCCAGAACAACCAGATTCTGATAAGAAGTCCGTTTGGGGCCGAAAGATTTGTAATAATTTAATACGCCTGAAATATATTCCGCCATTAAAGCGCTGAAATCGCCCGAATGACGCTCAAGATCCCCTAAAAGTTCGCGGATCCGCAGCGAGCCGAGCCGCAAATTCTGCGTATTGATATATTTCCCTTCGTTAAAAAGCGTCAGCTGAATGCTTCCGGAACCGATATTCAGAACGAGCGTGTTCGACTCAATCAGAGACTTAAAATCCGGGATCGTCTCTGATAATGCCAGCTGATGATAGTATAAATCCATCCCGTTCGAAAGCACTTTGACATCAATACCGGTATGCCGGCGAATCTGTTCGACCGCAAAAAGCTGGTTGCCCGCTTCCCGAAATGCGCTGGTCGCCACTGCCCGGACGTTGTTGACGCCATATTCTTCCATCTTTTTATTAAAGGTTTTAAGCACATCGATCGCCTGTCCAAGCAGAAACTGGCTGATTTTCCCTGTGGTATACGTATCGGCGCCCATCGGAATGGTCCGCTGGACCTCATCAACGATCTTAGGCGGCTCCCCCGACTTCAGCGTCGCTATTTTCATAATGATATCGTGAGAGCCGACGTCGATCGCGGCAACCGTGATTTGCTTAGGCATTGTCTATTTTTTCATCGCCAAAATAGATCCCCGTCTTTCGGGCATCTGAAATCAAATAATGATCCATCGGCACTGTTTTCAGTTTTCCGGCGACCTCTTTCAGAGGGATACCGACGATCTTGCTGTTTACAATTCCAACCATTTTCCCGTACTTTTTATTCAGAATCATATCCGCGGCCTCAACCCCGAGTGATGTGGTTAATACCCGGTCATAAGCGCTGGGGGTCCCCCCGCGCTGGAAATGCCCCGGCACAACGCAGCGGACTTCCTGGATAGATAATTTATCCAGCACCGCGGCCAGCCGATAAGCGACGGAGATCAGCGGAGAATTTTCAATTTTTCCATTATATTCGCTCTTGCTCATCTTGGCTTCTTCTTTGGTTTTCGCCCCTTCGGCAATAGCGATAATAGAAAACCGTTTATGTTCCCTCGCCCGTTTGTTCACCGCGGCAGCCACCGCCATCGGATCATAAGGGATTTCCGGAATCAGAATTACGTCCGCACCGCCGGCAATCCCGGCATGCAGCGTCATCCAGCCGACTTTATGACCCATGATCTCAACAATAAACACCCGCCCATGAGAGGAAGCGGTCGAGTGGATCCCATCGATAACCTCAGTAGCGATATTCACCGCGCTCTGGAAGCCGAAAGTCATCTCCGTCCCCCAAATGTCATTATCGATCGTTTTCGGAAGGGAAATGATGTTCAGCCCTTTTTCAGAAAGCAGGTTGGCCGTTTTATGCGATCCGTTGCCGCCCAGGATGACTAACGCGTCCAGATCCAGTTCTTTGTAAGTCCCTATCATCGCATCCAGTTTGGTCGGTCCGTCTTTCTGGTTCGCGAATAACGGATCCTGCATAGTCTTGAAGGATTGGCGTGAGGTTCCAAGAATCGTCCCCCCGACCGTCAGAATGCCTGAAAAATCGTCGGCTGACATCCGGCGAAAATTCCGTAACATCAATCCGGCATAACCATCCAGGAAACCGATAATCTCCGTCTCCTTGTCATATTCATATAAGCGTTTCGCGACGCCGCGCATAGCTGAATTCAGCCCCTGGCAATCACCTCCGCTTGTCAGCATTCCGACTTTTAATGCCATAATAATCCCCTTCCATCAGCGATCTTGCCTCGCCTGTTTGGTTTAATATTGCAGTGATTTAATTATGCACAAAAAACGGTTTTGACGCAACCATTTTTCAACAATTCCAGTCATTCAAATACAGTCTGAGTGCCCAAAATAATGAACGTCCGGAAAACGGCGAAACTCCGGCGCATAGATGATATGGGTGTCAAAAGCCAAATGAATTTATCCTTTTTCTGAAGGCATCCAATCCTTTTGACACCCGAGTCATCTACGATTTGCGAACAAAATGCAAAAGCATCAATAACATAAGATATCCGTCATATTACTCAAGAGAAGATTCTGTTATCGCATTTAATTTGCAATTAAAATGTCTTTTTTTACCCTGTTTTTACCTTAATTCGATGAGGAATTTACTTCAATTCTTTAGAATCAGGGTTGTTGGAAAACCTTATTGTTCAAGCAGGTCATAAAGGAGTATTTGAATGAAAAAGAATATCGTTTCCATGCTGCTGGCAGTCGCATTGCTGGCAAACGTCGTCAGCGCGGTCTTTGCCGTCCCGTTGGATGCGGTCGGTGAGGGTTTTGCGAAAAATGTTATTTACCTGATTCCTGACGGCATGAGTCAGGGTGGCGTTACCCTGGCCCGCTGGGTTTATAACAACGGCGAAGAACTGCATATGGATGAAATCGTAACCGGTTTGATGCAGACGCATAACTCCGATACCATCATCGCTGATTCAGCCCCGGCCGGAACTGCCATGGCCACCGGTGTTAAAACACAGGACAAGCTGATCGGCATCAAACCCGCGGTCGCGAATCTGCCGAACGCTGTCCAACCCTCCGAAGATGAGATCTATATGC
>CALAEB010000243.1 GCA_937890875.1 uncultured Anaerolineaceae bacterium
GACGCTCTTCTACACCAGCACATCCGCCAGGGAGAGCAGGTTGACAGCTTTCGGATCGGATAACCCGGCCAGTTTTTCTTTCAACGCAGCAACGCGGTTACGCTGTTCGGAAATCCCGGCTTCGGAAGTCTGATCCGCGTTAAGAATCGCTTCCGCCAGATCATTGCCGATTTCGCCGCGCAGTGCGCTGAGCAGTTCCTTGGCGAATTCAGTCTGTTTGTCAACTGTCAGCCGCATACCGAGACCGAACTCCGCGTTATCTTCAAACAAGCTGTTGGCCCATGCCGGTCCGCGGCCTTCAGCGTTTACCGCGTAAGGTGTCGTCGGCAGGTTGCCGCCATAGATGGAGGAACAGCCGGTCGCGTTCGCGATGATGGCGCGATCACCGAATAACTGGGAAACCAGTTTAATATACGGCGTTTCACCGCAGCCGGCGCAGGCGCCCGAGAATTCAAACAGCGGGCGTAATTGCTGGGAGGTTTTTACGGTATTCGGATTAATCTTTGTGCGGTCAGGATCGGGAATGCTGAGGAAGAATTCCCAGTTTTTGTTTTCTTCTTCGCGCAGCGGGAGCTGATCAGCAAGGTTGATCGCTTTGCGGGTCGGATCTTGTTTATTCTTCGCAGGGCAGGCCTGGACACAAAGCCCGCAGCCCGTGCAGTCACTGACGGAAATCTGCAGTGTGAATTTTGTGCCCGGGAATTCCTTGAAGCCTTTTGAATCGACCGATTTAAAGGTCGCCGGCGCATTTTCCAAAACCGCGGGGTCATACACCTTCTGGCGGATCACCGCATGCGGACAGACGATGGAACATTTACCGCACTGGATACAGGTCTGCGGATCCCAAACCGGAACTTCCAGCGCGATGTTGCGTTTTTCCCACTGGGAAGTCGCAACCGGGTAAGTACCATCGATCGGAAAAGCGGATACCGGCAATGCATCGCCTTTGGCCGCAATCATCGGAGCGATCACTTTCTGGACAAATTCAGGCGCTTCAGCGGGGACCGCCGGCAGGCGATGGAATGTGCTGGTGACCTTGGCGGGATATTTCACCTCATACAAATTGGCCAACGTGGAATCGACAGCCGCAAAGTTCTGCGCAACGACCTCATCGCCCTTCATTCCGTAAGTCTTCTTAATGGACTTCTTGATCTGGTCAATCGCCTCATCCCGCGGCAAAACGCCAGAGATGGCGAAGAAACAGGTCTGCATAATGGTGTTGATGCGCCCGCCCATGCCGGTTTTATGGGCGACGGAGAAAGCGTCAATCACGTAGAATTTCAGTTCTTTTTTGATGATATCTTCCTGAACTTCTACCGGGAGATGATCCCAGACTTCGTCCGGCTCGTAAATCGTGTTCAAAAGGAAAACGGCTTTCGGAGCGGCAAAGCGAGTGATGTCCAGTTTTTCGAGGAAGGTGAACATGTGGAGCGCCACAAAGTTCGCGTCATTCTCACCGATCAGATAAGGAGCGCGGATCGGATCCGGACCGAAACGAAGATGGCTGGTAGTTGTGGAACCGGATTTTTTCGAGTCATATTCGAAATAGCCCTGGGCATAGTTATCGGTTTCGATACCGATAATCTTAATGGAGTTCTTGTTGGCACCAACGGTGCCATCCGAACCAAGGCCGAAGAACATGCAGCGGACCGTTTTTTCTTCCGGAAGCAGGAAGGAAGGATCGTAATCGATACTTTTACCAAGAACATCGTCTTTAATACCGACTGCAAAATGATTGATCGGCCGGTCTTTCTTGAGTTCGGCGTAGATTCCTGCCGCCATCGCGGGCGTGAAATCCTTGGAGCCCATGCCATACCGTCCGCCGACAATCTGCGGCAGTGTTTTGAACGGCGCGGTTCCGTTGGTC
>CALAEB010000244.1 GCA_937890875.1 uncultured Anaerolineaceae bacterium
GTATCTGCATCAGCACGATGTGATTACCATTGACATCGAACACGGGCACATCGGATACATCCTGTACATTTTCGCCCATGGGACGCTGCCCGAAGCCGCAAATTGGCAATTCACGCATCCGCCGCTGCATCATGCGCTGTATGCCGGCTTTTTGAAAATCCTGACAGCGCTCCGGCTGGCGGGCGACTCCCCATTCGACCAGCTTCAATACCTGAGTCTGTTGATCAGTATGCTCATTCTGTTTGTCTCCCGAAAACTGTTATCACTTCTGGGCATTCATGGCCGTGCCCGCATCCTTTCATTCAGCATCCTATGTTTTCATCCTTATTTGATCTATCTGGCCGGAAGTCTGAACAATGATCAGCTCCTTTTCCTGTTTACGCTTTGTACGATTACCGGTGTCATCCAATGGGATCACCATCGGGCAACCAAGATGCTGGCCCTGGCCGGGTTTTCCGCCGCGCTGGCAACCGTGACCAAGGTCTCCGGCTTGCTGATCACGCCGGCTGTGTTCCTGCTCATCCTGTTGAAAGCGTTATCGGAGAAACAGGCGGTCCGCATTTTTCTGCGCAATTGTCTGGCCTTCGGGCTGCCGCTGCTGCCGCTTCCGCTGTGGTGGGCAATCCGCTGTACCGCCGTTCTCGGAATTCCTTTTAACTATGTGGGGGATATCGGTTCGAATTCGGGGCAATATATTGGGAATTACGCCATGCTTCAGCGGATTTTCACCCTTGATTCCGGTCATTTAAAATCCTTTTTTATGGATCCTTATCCTGAACACTACAATCTTCCGGTGGATTTGTTGAAAAGCTCGCTGTTTGACGAATGGGTTTTCCCGAATCATGCGGCTGCCGGGACCCTCTTCTTCGTAAACCTGGTTCTGATTCTTTGCGCGATCCTCGCCAAAGCCGAAGTTTTCAAAAAAGATAAAAATGCGAACCACGCGCACTTCCTGTTGCTGTATGGCTTTCAATTCCTCCTGCTCGGTTCATTTCTCTATTTCTGTTACAAATATCCGCAGGTTTGCAGCCAGAACTTCCGGTACGTCATCCCATCCATGTGGATCGGCGTCGTTTCCATCGGAGCGGCGCTGATGAACAACTCCGGGAAAAAGGGTAAAATCAGAACGGGGTTCCAATATCTCTGCGCTATTGCTGCGGCAGCGTTTAATCTCAGCAGCAGCGTATTTTTTATCACCAATCTTTAAAAAGGGATCGTTCAATGAAGAAAGCGGAAAAAGCGAAAAAGACAATCGTTGTAATCGGAGCGGGTCCGGCCGGACTGACCGCCGCCTATGAATTGCTGAAGCAGGGATCGGACGATACCCGGGTCATTCTGCTGGAAGAAACGGCCGCCTTCGGCGGGATTTCAAGAACCGTGAATTACAACGGGAACCGCATGGATCTGGGCGGTCATCGCTTTTTCTCCAAAGACCAACGTGTAATGGATTGGTGGCGGGCGCGGATGCCGCTGCAGGGGAAACCGTCCAAAGACGACATTCTGACCCAAACCGAAAAGCCATTGGATCCGGACGGACCAGATCCGGAAAAAGCCGACCGTGTGATGCTGTTCCGGAACCGGATTTCCCGCATTTACACCCTGAAACGCTTTTTTGACTACCCGATTTCGCTGAAGCCGCAAACTTTTATTAACATGGGCCTTAAAAATACGCTCTCGGCAGGCGTCAGTTATATCGCCTCAACACTGAAAAAAATTCCGGAGACATCACTCGAAAATTTTTATATCAACCGGTTCGGAAAAAAGCTATATACGATGTTTTTCGAAAACTACACTGAAAAAGTTTGGGGACGGCCGCCTTCCCAAATTTCAGCGGATTGGGGAGCGCAGCGGGTCAAAGGGCTCTCCATCCTGAAAATTCTTGAGGACATGATCGGCAAATTGCTCCCGCAGCAGCTGAAAAAGAAACGTAAAGTGGAGACCTCCCTGATCGAACAGTTCTGGTATCCGAAATTCGGTCCCGGCCAGCTATGGGAACTGGTGGCAGATGAAATTGCCGCCATGGGCGGTGAGATC
>CALAEB010000245.1 GCA_937890875.1 uncultured Anaerolineaceae bacterium
GCGGATTGGCATACTCCCCGGCGCAATTCCGGCACAGCCGGAAGTTTTTCATGGGGGTGTTCGGCCGGTCGTAAGGTATTTTTTCAATGATGGAAAAGCGCGGGCCGCAGTTGGTGCAGTTGGTGAATGGATAATGAAAACGGCGCTCAGCCGGGTCCAGAATTTCCTTCCGGCAGTCGGCACAGATTGCCAGATCCGGCGAAACCGGCAGAAAATCGGCCGGGTCATCCTGACTGGCGAGAATTTTGAAGCCGGTGACGATCTGAAACGGGATCTCCGCGCATTCGATTTGATCGATCTTCGCCTGCGGCGGCGGGGCAGAACGCAGCATGCCGTCAAAGGCGGCCAGCGCTGCCGGGCTGCCGAAAAGGTGGATGCGGACGCCGTCCGCGCTGTTGGAGACATCGCCGCTCAGCCGGTTGGCGGTGGCGATCCGGTAAACGAACGGGCGGAATCCGACCCCCTGCACAATTCCGGAAATATGATATTGCCGGCCTTTGTGATTGGCTTCGGAAAGCTCACCCATGCTGGTATTATACTCCAAACACGGGTACAATTCTTGTCGCGGAAAGCGGTACGAAACATGGGAAGGATTCTCTGTTGTTTTTCTGTTTTTGCGCTTCGCGCAAAAACAGAAAAACAACAGACTTTCTCTCCTTGAAAAAATTCATGATAACCGGCAGCGATCCTGCCGTGATGGGAGATTTTTACATGAGAGAAATTGTGCAGCGTGTCAAAGGGACGAGGGACTTTTATCCGGAGGAAATGGCTTTCCGGACCTGGCTTTATGGACAGATCCGCATTGTCTCGGAGCGATTCGGTTATCAGGAGTTTGACGCGCCGTTTCTTGAAAAACTGGAGCTCTACGCCGCCAAATCCGGTGAGGAGTTGGTTAAGGAACAGGCCTTTGTGTTCACGGATCGCGGCGGTTCAGAGGTATCCCTGCGTCCGGAACTGACGCCTTCCCTGGCCCGGATGGTCGCCCAGCGTCAGAAAGAGCTGGTTTATCCGCTGCGCTTATGGTCCTTCGGCCCTTTCTGGCGCTATGAGCAGCCGCAAAAGGGGCGCACGCGCGAATTCTTCCAATGGAATATCGATCTGATCGGCGCGGCCGGTCATCAGGCGGATGCCGAGCTGCTCTCCATTTGCGCGGATTTTTTCCGTCAGGTGGGCCTGACGCCGCAGCAGGTGCGCATCAACGTGAACAATCGCCGGCTGATGGACGCCCAATTGCAGAAGATCGGCGTCAGTGAGGCCCTGAAACCGCTGGTGTTCCGCATGATCGACCGGCGGGATAAGCTGCGGGTGGATGCCTGGCGGACTTATGGGCTGGAACAGGGATTGACGGATAAGAGCATCGATTTACTGGTTGCGCTGCTGGACGATAAAACGCTGTGGAAAGCATCTCCGGAGCTGACGGAAATTTTCGCGATTTTGGACCGCATGGGGTATGCGGACTATTTTGAATTTGATCCGCAGGTGATCCGCGGGCTGCTGTATTATACAGGCACGGTGTTTGAGGCGCGGGACGCGGCACGGGACGGCCGGGCTTTGTTGGGCGGCGGCCGCTATGAGAATCTGGTGGGCGATGTGGGCGGCGATCCGCTTCCGGGGGTCGGCTTCGCCATGGGCGATGTGATGATCCAGGTCGCGCTGGAGAAATACAATTTGCTGCCGGATCTGGCGGTGCAGCCGGCGCGGATCGTGGTGACCTGTTTTGACGCGGATTCGCTGGCGGAATCCTATGCGACGGCCGCGGAAATCCGCGCTGCCGGGCTGAATACGATCTGTTATCCGGAAGCCGTGAAGCTGGATAAACAGTTGAAATACGCGAATCGGATTGGGGCCAAATTTGTAGTGATTGCCGGTCCGGACGAAGTGGCGGCGGGAAAGATCACGGTCAAAGATCTAGAAGCGCGCACGCAGACGACGGTGGAGCGCGGACAGCTGACGGCATTTTTGCGGTCCGCCGGTGCCTGAGTCCCGGTTTTCTTTTCCCGCATTGGCGGGAAGCGCGGAAACGGTGGTATACTATATGCGATCAACAGCGGAAGTGAAACACTTGCCGGCTGTTTAATGCCCTCGTAGCTCAATGGACAGAGTCGTTGACTTCGAATCAAAAGGTTGCAGGTTCGAGTCCTGCCGGGGGCGCAATCCAATTTGCGCAGTGATGGCTGAGGGATATACTCATAGAATCCGGGGCTGGCCTTGAACCGGTGTGGGTTTTATTTAATCGAAGCCCAAAATAATTATAGATAACGTCTTACCTGGCGCATGTACGCTATGTATTCATCTCCAAATTCCTGGATGCACCACCGCTCTTCTGCCAGGATGATCCAGTGGGCCGAGACCTGAAAAACGAGCAGGCACACCAACAATGCCATGGGGCGGGTGAGCAGCATGTAGCCCAGGAAAATCAGGAAATACGCAATGTACATCGGATTGCGTGAAAAGCGATAACATCCCTCGCGGCTGATGCCGTTTCCGGCTGGCCTCGCAAAATCCACCATGGCCACGATACATAACAGCGTACCCAGGCCATACACCGTCAGACCGGCAGAAAACCAGCCTGTGCCGGGTTGGATTTTCAGGAAACAAAGATAAACAAAGAAGAAAATATTCGAGATCTGATAGAGCCAGTACGGTATTTTTTCGCTTCCGGCTACCGGAGCGAAAAAAGCTGCGTGCCGGATCGCATTTTTGTCTATCAGGGACAAAAGCCCAAATCTGATCAGGATAAATGGTATCAGTAATACAAAACCGTTCATTTCAATTCTTTGTCATTTATAACATTTTATCAAGTCTTTTTCGCAATAACGCCAGATTTTTTTGTTATCGCGATTTGCCTCCATTTGAGTTCCGATGATGATATGATTACCGAAAAAAACAGGGGTTTACCTTGGAAATAAAAATTAGCAGTATTGGCAGTTATATGGTGCAAAATTATTTGCTTGACACACCGGAGGGGATCATTGCGATTGATACGGGATATCCAGGCGGTGCGGACAAGTTTATCCGGCGTTTTGTGAAAAAGGCTCCGCTTTCAAGGCTCAAGTACATTTTTCTGACCCATCACCATGACGACCATTCCGGGTTCTTAAATGACTTGCTTGCTGTGACGGACGCAAAAGTTATTCTTCATCCGTTGGCGGTTCAGTATTTGAAGGCCGGAAAAAGCAACGAACCGCCCGGAAGCGGCTATTCCTCATGGCCCGCCTCGTTGTTCAGCAAAGTAAAAAAAGATTTTTCGTTCCCGCCGGTTCAGCTTGGAGACCGGGGTGTGGTTATCGAAAGCGAAGCAGCGCAGTTTTTTGAAGATTTAGGATTGCCGGTCCGCATCCTGTTTTTGCCCGGGCATACGGATGATTCCATCGGACTGTTCCTGACGGAAACCGGACAGCTTTTCTGCGGTGATGCCGCGATGAACGCCGTGATCAGTGTTGCCCGGCACACGATTTGGATCGAAGATGCGGAAGCGTTCGGTCGGTCATGGGATAAAATGCTGGCGTTGAACCCGAAAAAAATTTATCCTTCGCATGGTACGCCTTTCTCTCCCAAGGATTTAGTAAAGTACAGGCACTACATGGACGGACGGACACTGATCCATCCGTAGGGAGTTTCAGGCCGGTACACTGACCCTATTTGGTTAAAGTGTCAAAAATCAAATTGTTGAAAGAGAAGACAGGAACAATAAACAATTCCTTTGGAAAAATTTTACCCTTTTGACATCCTGAGCATATTTTAACCTGCTAAAAGAGCGCCAATTGGCGCTCTTTCGTTTCAAAGCGGCTCAGGTAGTCAAACACTGCGTCTGTCTCGCAGAGGATTCCGTGTCTCCGGCATTCATCGGAAAAAATCGTCATGAGCCGGGGCTGATTCGGGCTGGTGCAGACGTAGGCGTTCCCGTAGCGGCGGATATACCGTTCTTTCAGTCCGGGAAAGTGACGGTCCAGCATTCGATAGTAGTATTCCCGATTGCCTTCCCGTAAGGTCATCCCAAAACCGAAGCACAGGATTCCCCGCACCTCCGCCCGGACGCAGTAGTCCAGGATGCCGCGCAGGTTTCCCTCGGTATCGTTGATGAACGGCAGAATGGGTGATAACCAGACAACCGTCGGGATTCCCGCGTCACACATCGTCTCGAGCACTTTGAAGCGTTCAAAAGTCGTCGACACATTCGGTTCAAGCTTCCGGCACAGATCTTCGTCAAAAGTCGTCAGCGTCATCTGCACCACGCATTTGGTCCGCGCGTTGATTCGCTGCAGAATGTCCAAATCCCGCAGGATCCAGGAGGATTTTGTCAGAATGGACAGGCCGAAGCCGAATTTCTCGATCAATTCCAGGCACTGGCGGGGGATTTGAAGTTCCTCTTCCAGATGGATATAGGGGTCGCACATGGACCCGGTGGCGATCATGCCGGGCTTTCTTTTGCGGCTCAATTCCGCTTCCAGCATTTGCGGCGCGTTCCGCTTGACCTCGATGTCCTCAAAATCATGCGTCATCTGGTAACAGCAGCTGCGGCTGTCGCAATAAATACAGCCGTGGCTGCAGCCGCGGTACAGGTTGATACCGTTTTGCTGTGAGAGGATGGTCTTGTATTCCGCAAAATGCATGAAGCTGCCCTATTTAAGAATAAGCTTTTTCAGATATCCCGCATCCAGCAAATGAACGCCTGCAAACCTGCCTTTGTAGAACGCGGCCCAATTGTTGAAGATACAGGGCAAGTGTTTGGCTTTTTCCAGCGAATCGACCGGAATCAACTGAAGGGGAATTGCGTTTTCAATGCAGTATGTCTGCACCTGTTCGATGCAGTTCGGAATGTACGGACACTGCTTCCCATAATAGATCGTCAGCCTTTCGTCGTCGATGCGCTGCCGCTTCGCTTCATCGGCGAAAGAAGGCCGGCTGCCGTCAAAGGAAAGTGCCAGCAGTTCATAGTCATCGATGCTGTCGACCGGTTCAAACCCGTATTTCAGCATAAACTTTTTGTCGGAGAGAAAAGGCAGCTTCTTTTTGGAACTGAGCACGCAGATACCGGATTTGCCGCGCGCTTTTGCGTCGGCGATACAATATTCGAGCAGTTCACGGCCGTATCCTTTTCCTTTGAAGCTGCCGGAAACCCACAGGCAATAGATGTACAGGTAGTTACCCCCGGTGACGGGGACCCAGGCTGTTTCCAGCGGCGCGTACTCGATAAAAACTTTGCCTTTTGCGTCAAGTTTCCGGAAGATGTGACCCTCCGGGAAGCGCGCTGCCAGCCAGGCCCGTTTCACTCCGACGCCGGGCTGGTGCTTTTTATCAGCGATGGCGCAGCACAGATGTTCGCTCGCAACGTTCTCTGCTGTGATATTGATATATTGGCCGCTCATAACCAGATCCTCCTTTCGGTTGCTCTCTATAGAATACACGGTTGAATATGACAACAGAATGTCATGTTCAAGATTTCGCTTTTCTTCGCAGCAACCCGCGAACTTTAAATCATAGGCTGTCGGGTTGAAGCTGCGGGGCTTATCAGGAATGGAAGGCATACGGAGCGCAATCGATGAAAAGATTTACATCACCCGGATATAGAATTTGCGCTGCCTCGGCGGGTCGAATTCGCAGAAGTAAACACCCTGCCAGGTGCCGAGGAGGGACCTGCCGGCTTGAATGAGGATCGTGACACTGGAGCCGATACAACTCGCTTTCAGGTGTGCCTGTGAATTGCCCTCCATATGGCGGAATTCCGCACGGTCGGGAAACGCTTTTTCCAGACCGATCAGCAGATCATGCACCACATCGGGGTCCGCATTTTCATTAATCGTTATCCCGGCTGTGGTGTGCGGGCAAAAAACCACGCACAGTCCGTCGGTTACGCCGCTTTTTATCACGGCATCCCGGACCTGCGCGGTGATGTCATAAAAGTCCGCTTGCGGGGTGCGCAGCGAATATTCATAGAGCATGTTTCATTTCTCCAATTGTCTTGTTGTCCATGTATTTTTTCCCGTTCGGAACCTGCTTTATGAAATCCGCGTCTCAGCTCTCGATATATACCGATATTTCTATTTTAATTTAGAAAATTGCGGATTATTAGCAAAATATTCTTCACTGGGCCAAAAAACGCAAGGCAAAAATAACGATCGCGTAAATTGTATCGTATATCCGGTTTCAAATAAAAAGTTTCGAATTAAAAGGACTTCCGGTTTGGGCCCGCAGGGGAATTGCAGACAAAGAGATGGTTAAGATAATGAGGAAAACGATCTATAGGCCAGGAAAGTTTTATTAAGGTATGGAGCTGTTATAGCTGAAATTGTTCGTGATGACCAATTGACGCGAAAAAAGGAAACGGATCCGGCGTCGCTGGCTCAACGGATGGCGTACCCATTCCCCGGGAGCATGGATATGACCAGCTGTCTGTTATGATTAAGATTGAATGCCGGGATTTTTCGGAATTTTGTCTTGGTCATCAGCCGTTTGGGCGGAAATATCTTGAATTTCTCCTCCCCGCTGCTCATATATATAGACCTCGGTTGCGACTTGAGCGCGGCAGAGATAATCGGTTTCCAGCTCTGCCTCCCAATATTCACGGAGCGCCTTTCGATATTCCTCATACGCTTTAACCAGTGCAGTGTAGCGACCGCTCATTCTTTCTCTCTTTTCTTCTGGGCGGGTCGGCGTACAGAAACGCAGACCATACGATTTCGATTCGTTATTCTACTTCTTTTTGAACTTTTAATTGTCATAGTCATATTTGTCCAAACGAGAATGGTTTTCCTTAACAGTAATTAGTCTGTTGAAATATATTCTTCCGTTATGGTAATTTTATTTACCATTATATATCTTATTGCGAAATTATGTAAAATATATATTTCAATATGGAAGACTTGTTTTTTACCAAATCGGTTAGTATATTTTACATGCCTGAGGAAACAGAAATAGCGAAATTGCTTCATGCCGAGATCAATAAACGGAATTTAAGTTTGCGTGATGCGGCCAGACAAATAGGGATATCTCATCCTACGTTGGGATTAATTCTTAATGGCGAAAAACCTTCTTTTGATTCCGTAAAGAAGATAGCGCCTTTTCTGCATGTCTCATTGGAAATGGCGCTGCGGATGAGCGGTTTGCTGCCGAAAATAAATAAGACATCTCAACTGGAAGAAAAATTATTGTTTATCTTTGAAAATCTGGATGAGGATAAAAAGCAAGGTCTTCTTGATTATGCCGAATTTTTGCTTCGGAAAGAGCCGTAATGTTTCTGTGACCGGATAACCAAAACGAATACCATCCCGGATTGTTTCCCGGCTCTTGTTCTTGCGTTAGTGTTTGGAACATTTTAATTCATAAACGATATTTAACCCGAGATGGGGTTCAGATGTGGAGCATGAAGCAAGATCTTGTAAGCGCAACAGTCACCTCATTTGACCGATCCCGAGAAATATGGTTAAATAGAGCATTGATTTTGGCGATGATGAAAACGAGTATCTCTGCATCCATGGCCACAGCGAATCCGGGTGAGAGCCGGGTTGTCCGGAACAGAGAGAAAATCCTTTCGGAGCTTCAAGCTGAACGCAGTCCGCTGCCAGTAAGTGCGACGGAAAATTCCTCCGTTATCGGGAACAAAAGCGTCCGCCGGTGCGTTCGGCGGGAAACAGGGTGGTACCGCGGATCAATCCCGTCCCTTTTGGGCGGGTTCTTTTTTTAACACAGCCGGAAAACAGGTGTTGATTGCAGAGGAGAGAAATGTTCAAACCAGTTTCAGCAAAATTGAATGTGAATGAAATGGAGGAAGGCGTTCTGGCTTTCTGGAAGGAGAATGACATCTTTCGGAAGTCCACCGAGAACCGCGAGGGTTCACGGGAATATGTCTTCTTTGAAGGTCCGCCGACTGCCAACGGGAAACCCGGCGTGCATCATGTCCTGTCCCGATCGATCAAGGATGTGATCCTGCGCTACCGCACCATGCAGGGCTGTCATATCCGCCGTCGGGGCGGCTGGGACACGCATGGATTGCCGGTGGAAATTGAAGTTGAAAAGAAACTTGGGTTTAAACAAAAACAGGATATTGAAGATTACGGCATTGCGAAGTTCAACGCGCTCTGTAAAGAATCCGCGTTCACCAACATTCAGGAATGGGAGCGGATGACAGAGCGGATCGCCTATTGGGTCGATCTGAACGACGCCTATGTCACTTACAAAGATGAATATATTGAATCGGTCTGGAGCATCCTGAAAAACTTTTTTGAACGGGATCTTTTATATCAGGGTTTCAAAATCGTCCCCTATTGTCCGCGCTGCGGCACGCCGCTGGCGGATCATGAAGTGGCGCAGGGATATCACGAGGTGGAAGATCCTTCCATTTATGTTCGCTTCCAACTGCTGGACCAGCCGGACACCAATTTATTGGTCTGGACGACCACACCCTGGACGCTGCCGGCGAACACAGCCATCGCGGCTCATCCGGATGTGACGTATGCCAAGTTTGAGCGAAGCAAAGAGGATGGGACGACCGAAAAATTGATCATGGCCGAACCGCTGATTCCGGCTGTCTTCCCCGGCGAGGAAATCAAAGTTCTCGAAACCTATCTGGGCAGCCAATTGGAAGGCTGGCGTTATGAACCGCTGTATCAATTCCTGCCGCTGGACAAGCCGGCGCACCGGGTGGTGCTGGCGACGTATGTCACCACCGAAGATGGCACCGGGCTGGTGCATACGGCGCCTTCCTTCGGCGCGGAAGACATGGAAACCGGGAAGCGTGAAAATCTGCCGGTGTTGATGACCGTGGGCGGCGACGGGAAATTCGTTAAAGAGATCACACCCTGGGCCGGTGTCTTTGTCAAAGATGCGGATCCATTGATCATTAAAGAATTGGTCGGGCGCGGTCGTATGCTGAAACATGGCAAAATTAAACACACGTACCCGTTCTGCTGGCGCTGCGATACGCCGCTGCTGTATATGGCACGACCGACCTGGTATATCCGCACCAGCCAGTTCAAGGACCGGCTGGTTGCGCTGAATGAGAATATCAACTGGTATCCGGGGCATATCAAGCATGGCCGCTTCGGCAATTGGCTGGAAAATAATATCGACTGGGCGCTGGGACGCAACCGCTATTGGGGAACGCCGCTTCCGGTCTGGATCTGTGATGACTGTCAGCATCAGGAATGTGTCGGCAGCCGTGAGGAACTGACCGCGAAGACCGGAAAAGACACCTCAACGCTTGAACTGCACCGGCCGTATGTGGATGAGGTGACCTATGCCTGTCCAGAGTGCGGCGGGACGATGCGCCGGGTTCCGGAACTGATCGACGTCTGGTTTGACTCGGGCGCGATGCCGTATGC
>CALAEB010000246.1 GCA_937890875.1 uncultured Anaerolineaceae bacterium
ACAATCCGCTTTCACGATGAACAATCCGCAGCCTATAACGCTTTCCTGGCCGCACTGGAAGAATCCATTAACTATATCAACCATAACATGCAGGATGCCGCGGCCATGCTAGCGCCGATTTATGGGATCAGCGAATCCGAGCTGATCACACAAATGCAATACGACGGCACGATTTATTCAACCAAACTGGAAGGTATCGAAAAACTAAGCGAGGCGATGGTTCGGATGGGATTCATCCGGAAAATCCCCGATGATGAACAACTTTATTTTGAAAATGCACAGCGTGATGAAGACTCAGGCAAATAAAAACCGCCGGCTCTCAAAACCGCTGATCCAGCTCGGATGGATTATTCTTCTGCTATTCCTATGGGAATTCAGTGTAAAAGTATTCAAAATTTCACCCTTGTTGTTTCCGCCGGTTGAAAGCGTTTTGCAGACTTTATGGACCAGTTTCATCCGCGGGGACCTCGGTTACCAGGCGTTCTATTCTTTTGGATTCATTTTGATCGGTTTAACGGTTTCGGCAGTGTTGGCAATCCTGCTGATCTGGATCGCATTCCGCTGGCCAGTGGCCGGAAGTTTCATTGATACCGTAACCGCTATCGCCCATCCGCTACCGGGACTGGCGCTGCTGCCGCTGCTGATCATCTGGTTTGGCGCAGGATCCGGCACTGTGCTGGCGATTGTTATCCATTCCGCGCTTTGGCCGATTTTACTCAGTTTGCTCAGCGGATTCAACGCCGTCCCGCAAATATATATCGACGCCGCGCGAAATCTTTCCATGCGGAAAAGCGACATCATCCTTTCGGTTATGTTCAAAAGCGCGCTGGGATATTTCATCAGCGGATTAAAAATTGGCTGGGCGCGGGCATGGCGCGCTTTGATCAGTGCAGAAATGGTGTTTGGCGCGATCGGTGCAAAAGGCGGCATCGGCTGGTACATTTTGAAACAGCGCACCTTTATGAGCACCGCAGGCCTGTTCGCAGGAATCATCGTCGTGGTCGTGCTGGGAATTCTGGTTGAAGACCTTTTTTTCAACTGGCTGGAAAAAGTGACCATCCGGCGATGGGGAATGAGTGCCGCAAATGATAAAAAATAACCCGCTGGTGGAATGCAACCACATCTGGAAAGCTTTCCCGACCGGAGAAGGGAACCTGTCTGTGCTGGAGGACGTCCATTTCAGCTTGACGAAGGGGGAATTCTTCGTCATTCTGGGACAAAGCGGCGGCGGAAAATCGACACTGCTGCGCGTTTTGGGCGGATTTGAACCGCCGGACAGGGGCGAAGTATTGCTGGATCAGGTCCCGGTGCGCCAACCGGGCCGGGATGCGGTCATGATCTTTCAGAGCTTTGACCAATTGTTCCCCTGGTACACGCTGAAACAGAATTTAATCTATGCGTTAAAAAAGACCGGCGCCGAAAGCGATCGGTCAAAGGCCGCGGCGGAAGCAGAAATTTACCTGAATCTGACCGGTCTGACCGAGTTCGCAAATGCTTTCCCATATCAGCTTTCGGGCGGCATGAAGCAGCGCGGCGCACTGGCCCGGGCGCTGATCCTTCAGCCGCGGCTGCTGTTGATGGACGAACCTTTTTCCAGCCTGGATTTTTTGACCAAAAAAGAAGCCATCCGGAATATTAAACATCTGCATGACAAAATCGGTACAACCATCCTGCTGGTCACGCATGACATCGACGAAGCAATTGAATTGGGGACGACAATCGCAGTGCTCAGCCGGGAGCGTCACCGTTTTATTTTCCAAAAGAAGAATTTTCCGCAAAAAATCCAAAAAACGGAGCTCGAAACGCTATTTCACTATTAATGATTGACCCGATAAATCGTGACGGTTCCGTATTCTCCTCTTCCAATCAAATTCTGAATGCGCACCCCGAATACCGGATCAAAGAAGCTGCCGATCGGCGTACAATTATTCTGGCAAAAATTTTCCAGTTCCTCCACGAACAAACTGTTCCCATAAATCGGATTAAAATTGGGGCGGTTCTGATAGATAAAATCAAGTTCATCGCTATACAGGATATATTCAATATCATTGTCAAGAATGTACGCCGGGATTCCCTGTTCTTTCATCGCATAAGGTAAGTTGCGGTAATCCCGAAGCATACCATCCTCAAAATAGAAATCAGTATTCAGATTCGCCAGCACGCGCGCGTTTTTCGGAACAAATTGTGCGATTCGGTCCAGGTAAGCGTCATAAGAAGTGCTCAGCCATGGACGGATCGAAACAAGACTGACCCAAAGCATCAGCATGCCGGCGCCCGCCAAAAACCACGCACAGCGATTCTCGCTGAGGATCGAAAACATGGCGGCTGTCAACAGCCACCCAATCGGGAAAAGAAAGAGAATGCTGGTTTGGTTGAAACGTCCGATAACCGTTATACCCGCGATCACCCCCAAACCAGCCGACAGCAGCGAGATGAGTTTTTCCGTCTGTTCCGGCATCTCATTTTTCATGACAATCGCAAACACAGTGCAAATGAATGCTGCGGAAAGGAATAACACCCCCTGAATCCGAATATCCGGCATGAAATACGTCCCGCTGGATTGAGACCAAATGCGCGAGAAGAAACCATAGACTTCACCGATCTTTTCCCCGACCGGCGCCAGCACATTAAAAGATTCCTGCCCATTGGCAAGATAATGCCGGATGAAATCTTTGTCAAAGCTGAAACTGAACCCAATTGCCAGCGCGGCAAACGCGCCGGTAATTCCCGCATACCAACCGATCAGCGCAAAGTTTTTTTGCCGAAGCCCACAGCGGTAAAACAAAACAGCCCCGCACGAACAGGCCAGCAAAAAGCTGTTCGGATGAATAAAAACACAAATGCCGGTCACCAGCCCGGCCAGCAAAACCAATCGACGGGTAAGGCGCTCCGACAGCAAGAGCAACAGGCACAGGCAAAGCCCCAGACAGATGAAAATTTCGCTGCGGGCAAAATGAATCGCTTCAATAAACTGGACATCCAAACTCAGCGCAAGCATACACAAAAACGCAAAGGAATCCCGCCGGAACAAACGCCGCGCGCAGAGGTAAAACACAAAAAGGCAGCAGCAGCCAACGATCAGGCTCAGCAGCCGGACAGAAAACAGACTGTAGCCGAAAGCCCTGATCATTCCGATTTGCAGCAAATGGAACAGAGTCTTGATCGCGTGCGGATAACGGGGCTTCGCATCAAAGAAAGTTTCTGTCACGCCCAGGTCCCCCTGCAGCAGCATATTGCGCGATAAACCGGCCAGCCAGCTCTCATCCGAATGCATATGTGGAAACCGGGTCAAAAATAGCAGATGAATTCCCGCATAGGGGAGAAGATACAGCCAGATTTTGAGAAAAGAAAACTTCACTTGGCTTTTCACCGGAAATCAAACGCTCCTGAAAAACAGAGTATTGCCCGTCATCAAATAACACTATACTGCATTAGGTTTTGTAATAGTGTACCTGGCCAATAACGATGTACAATAGCTTTTGTTTGTGACAGTTTGCACAAGAGTGGAGAGCATCTTCCGCAGACGGGTCACTTATGCTTTACTACAAAACGGACGGGCAGTATTTTTCAACTATAACACAGGAGGTCAGCGATGAGATTGATGGTCAAAAAGTTTTCGGTCTTTTTGACTTTGGTGATGGCTGCAGCCGTACTCACTGCATGCAATTCACATGAATACGCAAAAGGTGAGAGCAAACTTATCGAAGCAAAAGAATTAAGCGGAATCATCGGCGCCAAAAACGTTGTAATTGTGGATATGCGTTCCGCCGAAGAATATGCGGATGGGCACGTTTTCGGCGCTGTAAATATTCCGGTATCGGACATTGTAATCAATGTCCCAGTGAAGAATATGCTGACCTCAGAGAAAAAAATTCAAAAGGTTCTCAGTGCGGCCGGAATCTCAAACGATACGCGCATCCTTGCTTACGACGCGGACAAGATGAGCGCCGCGCGCATGCTCTGGACTTTGTTTATGTATGGGCATGAAAATGTGATGGTGATTGACGGCGGAATCGACGCGATCCAAAAAGCGGAAATTTCGCTCACCCGGGAAATTCCTGAAGTTGTCCCCACCGTTTTCGAAGTGCGTAAGCCCAGCCAGAACTGGCTGGCGACGATGAAGGAAGTCGCGGCGATCGTCAACGAACCGGACCCGAATATTGTCCTGCTGGATGTGCGCAGTGACGCGGAATACACCGAATTTGGCAAGATCCCCGGTTCGGTCATGATGGATTACCTTGGCAATTACTATGGTGATGGTACCTTGAAAAATGTCCAAACGACTCGGATCAACTACCTGAGCGCCGGCATCCAGCCGGAACAGGAAATCATCATTTACTGCCAGACTTCGTTCCGTGCGGCGCCGGTTTTCCTGGGGCTTTATAACGCCGGGTATCGGAATATCCGGATTTATGACGGCGCATTTCTGGAATGGACATCCAACTCGGCAAATCCAATCGAAATGCCAGAAGGAGGAGCTGCCGCTCCCAAGAAGCAGGATGCATCCTGATAAAGATAATTGATTGGTTCAGCGAATCTGTTTACGCTGTTTGCTGAGCCAAAAAAATGATTGATTCAATACAATTGAAAGGATATACAAATAAAATGAAAAAAAGTTTTTCAATTTGGATGACTGTCGCACTTGTTTGCTGCATGTTATTTGCTGTCAGCGCCGCCGTTTCAGCCGATGAGACCACAACCATTGACAATGCCGTTGTGACCGAAGCCGCGATGGATTATTTCGCGAACTTCCCGGAAAACAGACACATGAGCAGCGTCGCCGATTTGTTCGCAAAGATGGACACCGGTGAGGAATTGCTGATCCTGGATGTGCGCCAGCCGGACGCTTACGCCGAAGGTCATTTGGCGGGAGCGATTAACATACCCTATGGCCCAGCCGTCACGGAAGCACTGGAGCAGATCCCGGATGATGTGCCGCTGTACATCAACTGCTATACAGGTCAAACTTCCTCGCAGGTGGTCGCCCTGCTGAACATCGCGGGCAAATACGCCACCAACATTCAGGGCGGATTCAACAATGGCATTTCCAAATCTGAAGGGTATGAGAAATATATTACATTGGATGAAGCAGTCCTTCCCGAAGAAGTTTATGAAGTGGATGCTTCTATTAAAGCCGCAATTACTGATTATTTCAATGAAGCGGTTTCCAACACTTTCAAATACTTCAACTTTCCTCCGGAAAGTCTGATTGAGCTGGTAGATGCAGAGAGCGAAGATTACACGATTCTTTCTGTCCGCAAAGCGGAAGATTTCGCGGCCGGACATATCCCGGGCGCAATCAATATCCCGTTCGGCGTCGGAATGCAGGAAAATTTCAGCGCCATCCCAACCGACAAGCCGGTTATCGTCAATTGTTATACCGGCCAAACCTCGTCCCAGACTCTGGCAGTGCTGCGCATGCTGGGCTTTGAGGCCTATTCACTGTCTGGCGGCGTGGGTTCCGTCGAAAGCGGAGCCGGCTGGCTGGGTAAGGGCGGCGAATACATAACGGATTAGTTCCTTCATTCCGCCTGAAGTATCAAAAAGCCATCCCGCATGTAACGCTTGCGGGATGGCTTTTTGATACAAGGAAACAGCCATTTTGGCTTGATTCCTCCCACAAAATTACCAGATCGCAACCCGGTCTTCCGGAGCACGCCACATCCCGTCCCCCTCCCGGATGTCAAACGCGGCAAAGAATTCTTCAAAATTCTGCAGCTGGATATTCGCTCTCAACTTTGTAGGCGCGTGCACGTCGACCGCCAGAAGCATTTGCGCCATTTCCGGCGAAATTTTGGTTCTCCAAATAACCGCCCAATTGGTAAAAAACGCTTCCAAATCGCCATCCGGCAATCCTTTCACCACTTCCAATGCGCAGCTCAAACCGCCGGCATCCGCCGTGTTTTCGGTAACCGTCAACTTTCCGTCCACATTTCCGCCCGCATAAGGCAGGCCGTCAAATTCCACCACCATGGCTTGCGTGCGCTTGTCAAACTCCGCGTAATCCGACTCCGTCCACCAATTGCGCATATTGCCGTATTCGTCATAAGCCGCCCCGTTGGTGTCAAACGCGTGTGAAATTTCATGCGCGATAACCGCTCCGATCCCGCCATAGTTCTGGCTTGGAGTCTGTTCCAGACTGTAAAAAGGCGCCTGCAGGATAGCCGCCGGAAAATTAATCGAATTACTGGTCGGCATATACATTGCGTTGACCGTGTCCGCCGAAAGCGGCCATTCCGAGCGGTCAACTTCCGTACCCAACAGCGCAAACCGGCTTGCCAGGAAAGTTTTGGTCAAATTCATTGCATTTTCCACAAAAGACGCCTGCGCATCCACCCGAAGCAGTGAATATACCGGCGGGAGTTTTTCCGGATAGCCGATGTTGATGACCATTGCGTCCAACTTTTTGATCGCTTCGGTTTTCGTCGCCTCGCTCAGCCAGGTATTGTTCTGCAGTCTGGTTTTATAAACAGCCACCATTTCTTCCACCATCCGGGTGACATCCGTCTTCGCTTCTTCTCCAAAATAGGTGCGGCCGTAATGAGCTCCCACCACTTCGGAAAACAGCGTCCAGGCCGACTCATAAGCGACTTCTTCCTTCGGCGAAATTTCAGTCGTCCCCAACAGGGTCATTTCATATATCGAAGCGGCTTCCCGGTAGGCTTCGGAAAGATAATTCTTCATCGAACTCGTCATTTGAAGGATCATCCAGCTCTTCATCTCTTCCAGGGTTTCAGCATTGACCACGGCGTCGATATTGTCGAAATAAGCTGTGCTGGTCCGCACCACCTGCTCCGGTATATTGCCGCCTGTCAGGTCGTCCAGTATCGCAGCGAAATCAATACTTTTGCTGCCGGCAGCAAAATCAGCCACAGGCAGTGGATTATATAACGCGGTGAAGATACTTTTTTCCTCCGCTGTCAGAGCATATGTCACCAGCCGGTCATCAAACGCGAGCCCTTTTTCCACAATTACCGCTGCTTCTCCCTCGCTCTTTCCCAGCATGGCAAGGAGATTGACCTGCATCTGCGCATATATTTCCAGCAGCTGATCCCCGATCTCGGAACCGTAATAACTTTTGTCCGGCAGGATATTTTCCGGCATGGACACGTAGATCGCATGCTGGGTCGCATCGGCCATGTCCGCCGTCACTTCAAAATAAAAGGGCAACGGCATCCCTTCAATCACCCATTCGGCCCATACCACATTAAAATCGTCTAACGTTTCCAGATTCTCAATTTCTTCAATATATGGGAGCAGCGGCGCGACACCTTCCGCTTCCCGCGTATCGAAATCCAGCGCCTGTGCATAATATCGGATGAATTCAGCCAATTCGGCATTCTCTTCCGGTGCTCCGCCTTCCAGCATCTCCGCAAAATCAGCCCGGAGGGTTTCATCAATTTCTTTGGACAGGGTATAAAAACTGGTCAGCTGCGGCGAGTCCGCCGGAATTTCTGCCGTGGCCAGCCACCCGGCATTAACCGCTTCATAAAAATCATCCTGCAGGCGAATTTCAGCGGCAGGCTGTTCTGACTGAGCAGCAACAGAATTCGCCCCTGTAAAACTGAGTCCCGCCATTAAACCGATCAGTAATGTCAGTGATATTAGCACCCGGTTTGCTTTTTGTTTCATGTTGACTCCTATTCATTTGGATAAAATTAAATATTATTGACAAAAAGACTCACTTTTTATACGAAAACCAAAGAGAAACGTTTCAGATGAGAAAATGGAGTAGCAGTTTTATCATCCCAAAACGCGGGGATATACTCAAAACCTGCGTTTTCTTTCTTTTACGTCTTTGATGGACTACTGGTCGGAAAGCCTTTTATAAACAGCCAAATTGGGAAAGCGATTTCAAAAATCGCGCCGGGAATAAAAAGGATTGTGCTATATTCGGAAAGACCAAAAAGCCCCAGCCATCCGCTCACGAACAGTGCAAAATAACCGACAACTCCGATAAGTGCCAATAATATCGGGATTCGTCTTTGCCTGAACAGCAGCCAACAAAGAAAAAAGCTGCCCAGCCCCAAAGAAATCATCGAAAACTGGAACAGATCAGCACGGATTTTCAGGATAGGCGTTGCCAGGGTTGGTAACATTTCGCCATCCAGAGCCGGCATCAGCAAGATACAGACAGAACCAAGCAGAAGCAACACCGCTTCGATAATCCGTGAGGCTACGTATGCCATGGCTGTACCTTTACTGTAATCACTGATAATTGAATAGAGCAACGCTGCTATCCCCACTACCGCGGCGGAATTTACAAACTCAAGTACGATTCCAATGCGCAGCAAACTGATATTTATCTCAGAAAATTGATTTCCCGAACCGGCTGAAGAGGCAATCAATTCACTGCCCAACATATATGATGCCATCGCTGTCAAAAACAAAATACCGACGGCGAGTCCATTTTTTTTGTTTGATCTCATTTTAATTCCTCTTATCGACCGTTTTTTTACATATGAGAAAGGCGTCAAAAGTAAATTATTGTTCTTCACAATGGAGCACAAAGGGAGGGCAATGCGTTCCCTTACAAACACGCCCTGTAGCCCTGCGGGCAGCGCAGCGCGCTGTCCGCTTCCTTATCAAAAGAAAAACGGATTGCCTTTTTGCGTACGAAATTATTCTACCGTGAGGATCACACTGCCGCGTTTGCGTTTGGTTTCCAGATAGCGGTGCGCTTCCGCAGCTTCTTCCAGCGGGTAGACGCGGTCAATGACCGCTTTAATTTGCCCTTCGTCAAACCATTCGCTCAGAGCTTGTAAGTCGCTTTTGATCTCGGAAGCCACATCCAGCCCGCCGACCGTCAGGTATTTTCCGCCGGGACGCAGCCGCGCCTTCGCCTTCTTTGCTGGCAGGAACCCCACGCAATCAAAGACCAGTGCATAATGCGTCGCGTCCTGTTCAAACGCCTCGGTCGTATAATCCAGCACACGGTCGGCGCCCAACGAGCGGACGAACCCATGGTTGGCCGCGCTGCTCACAGCCGTGACAAGCGCGCCGCGCATTTTCAGCAGCTGGGTCGCCATCGTCCCGACTGCGCCGGACGCGCCATAGACCATGACCGGATAGCCCGGACGGATATCCGCTTTGCGCAGGAAATACAGCGCGGTCTGTCCGCCGAAAGGCAGCGCAACGGCTTCTTCAAAACCCGCGCTGGCGGGCATCAGCGCGACCGAGCTGTCCGCCCGCACGGCGATTTTCTCAGCATAACCACCGGTTTTAAAACCGGTGGATCCAAAGACACGGTCTCCCGGCTTAAACGCTTTGACTTTCGTTCCGGCCGTTTCGACCACGCCGGCAAAAACATTCCCCAGGATGGGGTTGCGCGGCCGGTTCCAGCCGATGATCAGCCGCATGACCGGTTTGAGCAGTCCGGGTGCATCCAGCGAGCGGGTGCGCACATCCGCGCTGTTAGCAGCGGCGGCTTTGATACGAACCAGGATTTCATCCTCCCGCGGGAGCGGATCAGGCACCTGGCCAAACTGAAGGGTTTCCGGCCCGCCATAATGAGTACACAGGATTGCTTTCATTGTTATTTCTCCTTCGACAGATTATTTTCTTCCGGGTGATAGCTGAAAATTTCTTCCAACGGCTGCTGAAAAACCGCAGCGATGCGAAAGGCGAGTTCCAGTGAGGGGGAATATTTATCACTTTCGATCGCCAGAATGGTCTGACGGGTAACACCGGTGCGCTCCGCCAGTTCCTGCTGCGTCATTTCGCCGTTCATGAAACGGTAATAGCGGATTTTATTTCGGATCGCGCTAGACACCTCAATACCCCCTTTCATAATGAAAAATGTACGACAGATAGAGCGCGATGCCTGCCGCAAGATAACTGAAGGCAAGCACATGGAAGAGCAGCGAAGCGGGCTGCCCAAGGACGACCAGCAGCATACCGAAAAAGAAACCAAAGCAGAAAACGTAGCAGAAATTGCGCACGGCCTGGGCCTCAATCAACCGGTCACGCTCATCGGTAACCGTGAACACGCTCTCTTTGCTGCGGATTTGAAGCAATGCCTGCAGTAAAATCGTGCCAACAACCATCACCGCGACCGACAGGCCCAGCAGTTTCAGAAAAAAGGCCGCCCACAGACTGATTTGCGCTTCCAGCGGGATCCCCGCATCCGTCGCCTGGCGGACCGTCCGATAAAGCGGGAAGAAGACGGCCGCTTGGCCGACAATAGAAAACAGCGCGATTTTGGATCGATGTGTCATTTTTATTACCTCCTTGTTCAACTTTCGATAAGCTGAACCTAAGAAATTTTTCTTTTCATTGCTGTATCCGATATTGAGGCCCAACCGAACCTCCCTTCGGGATACAACTTATGTAAAATATTTTTAACTTAGTATATTATTTTTTTTACATATTGTCAATATTGTTTTCCAGAAAAAACATGACAACTTAAAACCCGGTTTTTACAGTAATTGAATTATGGGAAGGACACAAATTTCCGGTCTCACTCGAAAGACTTTCATAAATTCTGAAATCCCGGCGAAACAGGAAATCGAATTCTGATTACCGGAATCTTTGATTTGTTTCAGATCGGCTCCGAACCGGACTTCATATTTCGAATCGCTGCTGTTTCGCCGGAAAATTCAATTGTGTTAGAATTCCCGTATGGCGAAAATTCCAATCATTTTGGCGTCCGCGTCCCCCAGAAGACAACAGCTGCTCGGCTGGGTTTTGGACGCCTTTTCCTGCCGCCCGGCGGATATTGATGAGACGCCGGCGCATGGCGAAGATCCGGTTTCGTATTCCGAACGTATGGCAAACGGTAAGGCCGGAGCGGCGCTTGCCCGAAGCCAGGCCGGCGGGGAAACCATCCTGGCTTCCGACACCATTGTTTTT
>CALAEB010000247.1 GCA_937890875.1 uncultured Anaerolineaceae bacterium
TGGTCAGTCAACTTTTGCCAGAGCTGATCAGCCGCCAGCACGCTTCCAGATGAGAGGCTGCTTCTTTACTGACCTTTTTGGATACCTTTTTCATGACGTCTTCCATCAGGCGGATGCCGCCGATTTCATAAAAACGCTCACCGATTTCACGGGCGCGAACATTCCGGCAGTTTTTATCAAAGGGACCGCCGGACCGCTCAGACAGATAATCTTCTTTCACCCCGATCTGAATCAGATCCCGCGTAAGCCTTTCAACTTCAGATTTAAATTGAGATGGGTAGGATTTATTGAAAAACCACATAGGGACATCCTTTCTTATGTTGAATGCAATTATAACATTTACACTCCACTTGAAAAGCGTCTCAAACGCCGGAACAGCAGTCTGAAATTTGGTTCCGGCGTCAAAAGCCGAGTTTATTGAAGCGGAAAGCAGAGCCATAAATCCGCAATTTGGGCATTATTTACTTTTAACATCCGAAACATAGGGAGGGCCGGATGATATGCTACAATATGAAAACAGGGTACGGTTTCAAAAAAAGCATGGATTTTTCCGACGAGGAAACGCCGGGAACGAATCAAACCGCACTGAGAACAAAAGGAGCATAAATTTATGTACGAGAAAAAAATCATCACCTCTGACAAGATCCCGCAGCCAATCGGTCCGTACTCCGTCGGTGTCGCTGCCGGGAATTTCCTTTTCATCTCCGGCCAGCTCGGCGTCCGCGCGGACACCGGCGAACCGGCGACAGACGAGATTCGTGGCCAGACCCGGCAGGCCATCTTGAACCTGCAGGCGGTGCTGGAAGCGGCCGGCTGCGATCTCCGGCATGTGGTAAAAACGACCGTCTTTCTCAGAGATATGAATGATTTTCCGGCAATGAACGAAATATATGCCGAATTCTTCGGCGAAAACAGCCCCGCCCGCTCGGCCGTCCAGGTGGCCAAACTCCCCAAAGGGCTGGCGGTGGAAATAGAAGCAATCGCGGTAATTCCCTGAACATTATGCGAGGAAAAGACCATCCTGCTGCTGCTGGACGCGATCAACCGGCAGACTTATCCAACCGCGCAGACAGAGGTCATTCTGGCGGATGGAAATTCCACAGACCGGACCGTCGCGGAGATCCGGCGGTGGCAGCAGAATCACCCGGACTTATCGATCCGCCTGATCCAAAACCCGAAAAGGATCATCCCCGCCGGACTCAACCTGGCCATTCAGGCCGCGGAAGGCGCATATATCATCCGGCTGGACGCACACTGCATTCCCGCGGCAGATTATGTTGAGCGGGCAGTCAGCGCACTGCGGGCCGGTGTCGCGGACAACGTCGGAGGCCGCTGGGAGATCCGTCCCGGCGGGACCGGATGGATGGCGCGCTCCATCGCCAAAGCCGCCGCATCACCGCTCGGCGTCGGGGACGCCAAATACCGCTACAGCGAGGAAGCTGAATTTACCGACACCGTTCCGTTTGGCGCGTTCCTCAAAGAAACGTTGCTAAACCTGGGCGGGTTTGACGAAAGCCTGCTGACCAACGAAGATTATGATCTAAATGTCCGCATCCGCAAAGCGGGCGGAAAAATCTGGTTCGATCCGCTGATCCGCTGTGTTTATTTTTCACGGCCGGATCTGATCAGCCTGGCAAAACAGTATTGGCGTTACGGTTCATGGAAGCCCCGTATGCTGAAAAAGGCGCCGGAAAGCCTGCGCCTGCGCCAGCTGCTTCCGCCGGTTTTTGTCCTCAGCCTGATCATCTTCGGCGTCGGGCAGTTTTTCATTCCGTTCTTTCCAACTGTGTTATCATTGGAACTAATTGCCTATATTATGGTATTATTTTTTGTCGCGATCCGGACAGCCGGTGAAGCCGACGACCCGGCAATTCTTGCCGGAATGCCGTTAGCGATCATCGTGATGCACTGCTGCTGGGGAGGCGGATTCCTCTGGAATCTGATCCCAACCATTGCCGGAAAGAGGAAAGAGACAGGTTGAAAGGCGTCTTGTCTGGCTGGAAAAAATTCCGGTCCGCAGACGCGCCGTTTTTTGTCTTTTCCCGCGGATCATAAAAAGGCAAAATTGATCGAACCATAAATATGCAACAAGAGAAACATGGCTGAATATTCATTTCGTAGCCCAATCAAATCGCGGTTTAGCCCAAGAGAGCGCAAAATAGTCCTGTTTATCGGGGATGCCCTGGTTACGGTTGCAGCGCTACTCATTGCATTAATTACCTGGGCGCATGGGGATGACTGGCTGGGCCTGTCGCCGGAGTTTTTTGCCGAACGTCCGGAAGATTGGTTTTACCTGCTCCCGTTGCTCTGGATGATCATGCTGGCGCCGCTTTATGACCTGCAGAAAGCCAATTCTGTACCCTATACGCTCAGCTTTATTTTGCTCGCCAGCCTGATTGCGCTGGGGACTTATCTGCTGATCTTCTTCGTCGCCCCGCCGAAAGCGCTTCCGCGCCGCGGCGTGGCCGTTTTTCTGATTTGCGCGCCCGTTCTTTCCTTTTTGTGGCGGCTGTTGTATATCCGGCTGTTTACACTGCCGGAATATCTGATGCATACGCTGATCGTTGGAGCGGGAAAAGCCGGCACCCGAATCGCGGAGATTATCCAGACTGCCAACCCACACCCGTTCAAAGTGATCGGATTTATTGACGACGATCCGCAAAAAATCGGCACGACCATTCATACGTATCCCGTGCTGGGAGATTCCAACGCATTTTATCAGATCATCGAGCAATATCAGGTCAGCCAGGTCATTATGTCCATCAGCAACCGGATGAGTCCGGAACTTTTTGATGCGCTGACCATGGCAGAGGAAAAGGGGCTGATCGTCACCACCATGCCCACCGTCTACGAAGAAGTTTTAAAACGGATTCCGGTTTATCTTTTAGGAACCGACTGGATGGTGCGCAGTTTTTATGACCAGGCGCATTCCAGCGCACTGCAGGAAATCGCCAAGCGCCTGATCGACATTATCCTGGGTTTTCTCGGCACCATCCTTTTTGTGCTGATTTTTCCGTTTGTTGCGCTGCTCATTCTGCTGGACTCCGGCAGGCCGATCTTTTATTCACAGGAACGGTTAGGACTGCGCGGAACGCCTTTTCGTATTCTGAAATTCAGAACGATGATCCAAAACGCCGAAGCGGATGGCATCGCCCGTCCTGCCTGTAACAACGATAACCGGATTACGCGCGTCGGGCGTTTTCTGCGAAAAAGCCATCTGGATGAAATGCCGCAGTTTCTGAACGTTTTGCGGGGGGATTTGAGCCTGGTCGGCCCGCGGGCGGAACGCCCGGACATCGTCAATGAACTGCAGAAGGAAATCCCTTTTTACCGCGGTCGGCTGCTCGTCCGCCCCGGAATCACCGGCTGGGCACAGATCAACTACGGCTACGCTTCCGGCATTGAACAAAATGCCGTCAAATTGGAATACGACCTGTACTACATTAAACATCGCGGCCTGCTCCTGGATTTTTCCATCCTTATCCAGACCATCCGGACGGTTTTCGGCTTGAAGGGGAGATAAAGCATGATCCCCCGCCTGCGAAAGAGCCTGCGCAACCGTTTCCTCATTCTGGTAGATATTGTATTCATCGTTATCTGCGTTTTCGGCAGTTACTTCATGCGGTTTGAAATCGGAATTACCTTTTTCAAGTATTTTCCGTCCGCACTCTGGATGGTGATCGTCGCTGTCATCATTAAACCTTTCATCTACCGTTTTTTCGGACTCTACCGGCGGATATGGAATTACGCGAGCATTAACGAGCTGAAAATGATCGTCATCGCCGTGACAACAGCTTCCGCACTGGTATCCGCAACGCTGTTTGTCCTGGCGGCGGCCCGGCTGTTCATCGGTTTTCCCCGGCTGGTCCTGATCATCGACTGGATGCTTTCGCTGATCGCAGTCGGCGGTTCCCGTTTTGTGGTGCGTTACCTGGCCGAAATGAACAGCAATGCGAAGGCAAAGGTGCGCCAGAATGTGAAGCGCGCCTTTATCATCGGCGCCGGAGATGCGGGAGCGATGGTCTGCCGTGAGATACAGAAAAATCCGCAGCTGAATGTTACCCCGGTCGGGTTTATCGATGATGATCCGGCAAAGTTGCGTCAGGAAATCCATAATATCAAAGTACTGGGAAATATCAATGAGCTTTCCCGCCTGATCGACCGTTATAACATTTCTACCTGTTTCTTTGCTATTCCCAGCGCCCCCGGGCGGGTGGTCCGGCTTGCCTCCGACGCCTGCAGGGAAAAAGGCATCGATTTCCAAACCATGCCCGGTATCTATGAATTGCTGGGCGGAAAAATTTCCATCAGCAAACTGCGCGAGGTGGATATCACCGACCTGCTGCGGCGGGATCCGGTAAAACTGGATCAGGAAAATATCGGTTCCATTCTGGTCGGAAAAATCGTCCTCGTCACCGGAGCCGGCGGCTCCATCGGACGGGAATTGTGCCGGCAGATTGCCCGCTGGAACCCGAAACAGATTATCCTTGTCGGACACGGCGAAAATAGCATTTTCGAAACCTATATTGAAATGCAGGAAACGTATCCGGAGCTGGTCATCTTCCCTGAAATCGCCGATATCCGCGATATCACCCGGCTCGAAGACATTTTCAGCCGGTTTCATCCGAACATCATTTTTCACGCCGCCGCGCACAAACATGTCCCCTTAATGGAATTGAACGCTGAGGAAGCGGTCACCAACAATATTCAGGGGACCTGGAACATGGTAAAAACAACCAACAAGTATCAGGCTGAACGATTTGTGATGATTTCCACCGACAAAGCCGTCCGCCCGGTCAACATTATGGGCGCGACCAAACGGATCGCCGAAAATGTCGTGCTGAACGAATCCCAACACGCTGAGACAAAATTCACCGTTGTCCGCTTCGGAAATGTCCTGGGAAGCCGCGGCAGCGTTGTCCCGCTTTTCAAAAACCAGATCAAGAAAGGCGGACCGGTGACCATCACGCACCCGGAAATGAAACGGTATTTTATGACCATTCCGGAAGCGGTTTACCTGGTGCTGGAAGCGGCCGGGTTAGGTTCGCATGAAGAGACTTTCGTCCTGAATATGGGCAAACAGATCCGGATCCTGGACCTGGCGGAGGACCTGATCCGCCTTTCCGGCCTGGAACCGGGGCGGGACATTGAGATCAAGTTCACCGGAATCCGCTCGGGGGAAAAACTGAGCGAGGATCTGTGGAACGAAGGGCAGTCGCTGGAACCCACCATTCACCCGGATATTTTTAAACTCGAACGTGATGACCTGTTGGACGACGTGAAATTAGC
>CALAEB010000248.1 GCA_937890875.1 uncultured Anaerolineaceae bacterium
GTCCGAACCGATCCCGCAGATCGATGAAATATACACCGCCATGATCTCTGTAACGGTGTACCCAGCCGGCAAGCGTGACGCTTTTGCCGATATCCGAAATTCGAAGCTCGCCACAAGTATGTGTTTTGTACATAACAATTCCCTCTTTTCACACCCGTTTATGCTGACCAATCCAGGGTAATTTATTGATTTTCATGCAGCAATGCGCTAAATATTATACTATCGTTTGTTTTCTGCGAAGAAATTCCAGGCGTTTCACCGGGAATTCAAACAACGTTAAAAATTTCGTTGCCGCATTTTCCGATTCCATTGAAAAATACGGCAACGAAAGAGCCGGTTTCCGCCGCCCAATTACAGTGCGGGTCGGCAGGATTTTCTATTGAACAATGACAGTAATATCCATGCTGCAGATAATTTCGAAATTCTGGACAACACCGTAAGTCATTGTAAACGTGCCGCGGTTGGTCGGCACGACTGCGTCAACCGCAAAAGAAAGCGGATTCCCCGGCAGCACGTCATAAGGCAGATCGCGCCGGTCAGCCTCTTTTCTTTTCAGCATATTGGTTCCCCCGATATAAGCAACATCAAAATTATCCTTGCTCCAGGTAATCCCGGAATCGTTCCGCACCGTCCAGGAGAAATCGGTTTCCGCACCGGGAGAAAAGACCGCATTGGGCGCCGGATTAATGCTCAGGATCGTGCAATACCCGTTCGCACCCTGTCCCGGATAACCGGGATAACCCGGATAGGCGGGATAAGTGGGATAGCCAGAATAAGTAGGATTTACCGGGAAAGACCCTTTCACCTCAATTTTGACCCAGATTCCATTATTGACCGTACTTCCGGTTCCGAAGGTCGAGCCGGAAGCATTCCGCATGACCCAATTCCCCTGATATTCTCCAGGCGTACCGGGCGCGCGCAGATCAACCGCAACGTCAATCGTCTGGTCCGGAGCAACCGAACGCGTTAAATTCACTGCGGCCGGCCCGGACATCGAATGACCGCTCAGAAAAACAAGCTGATAACCGGGCGTCCAGGTACAGCTGCCAATATTTTGAATCCGCCACACTTTCTGGAAGGTCTGATTCGGAGACAGGACGGTATTATCCGAAATGGTGACATCATCGATGAATCGCATCCGGTCACAGGGCTTTACGGTCGGCTGGACATAAGCGACGGTCGGAACCCAATTGGTTCGAACCGTCGGAATCGTCGTCGGAATTGAGGTCGGAGCCGCGGTCGGCTGGGCGAGCTGAATCGATTTGCCAGTCGGACTCGTCTGCGGAACGATCGAGATGACATTGGACGAGATCGTCGGCGTGGAGGATAAAGCTTCCACAGTCTGTTTTGCCCAGGATTGCGAAATAGTGGCGGGACTCTGCGTTCCGCTTTGCGTGCCGCACCCGGTCAAAAGAATGACCAAAATCAGGAAAATCGAAAAGTTTTTTTTCATGTATATCCTCCCAGATATTCGAAAGACGGGCCTGTTTCTCTGAAATGAACGCCTGGTTCTTCAAAACACAATTCGTTCGAAATTCGAGCTGCCAATAATCCTCCGCCAAAATCTGATCATATGCCATTTGTTTGTTGATATTGAATTCCTGTATTCCTGTTTCCAACTCAAAACGCAAACAGGAAAATAACCTTTTGGCTTATTTTATTCTGAAAACGAATTTATAGCCAAAATAGTTTCATTTGCGACATTTCGAAATATGGTTAAAGTGCCAAAAGTCAAATTGTCGAAGCGGAAACTGTTATTCTGTTTTTTGTTGGGCAATACCCAACCAAAATGCGAATTTACTTTTCTCAGGCATCCAATCCTTTTACCACCCGGACCAAATTCACTCGGAGCCGGGAAATGCAAAATCGGTTCGCCGGGCTTCAGCTATAATTATGAGGAATCTTCTCTTTATTCATGCGGCCGGAACTCCGGCTGCATGAATAAAAGCGGACCATCTCGAATAAAAAGGGTGAGCCTGCACATCCTTTTTTCGCACCGAACAAGCGGATCCTCACCGCTTTTGAAATTCAGGCCGCAGTTAAATGTCTTTTTTGTCCGCCGGTGACACATGCGGATATCCGGTCCGCCGCAGGGTAATGGAGGAAATTGATGGAGAAAAAAGCGATCTGGTTTTTGACCGGGTTAACGATTCTCTTTTGCACGTTATTGATCATCATCAACCTGGATATATTTTCATTTGCTCAGACCATTCCGGTTCACCGGTCGTTTTCTGCCGAATCGGATGAACGGGGAAATTATCCGGTTACTCCAACAATCCGATTAAAAAAGGGAGAATACCGGATTTCCGTTTCCGGAGTGAATGAAGACAAAAGGAACGGATATGTGGTTTATCGGGATGATGAAATTTGGTTAACGGATACTTTTAATGCAGGCGCATTAAACGATATATTTACCGTCATTATTGAAGATCCATCCGCAAATATCCAATTTGGAGTGTATTATGCGCAATCCGCCGATGCCTTCCGCATCGAATATTGGAATATCTCATCAGATTTTGTCATTTCAAAGGAAAGCATCCTCAGTCACGCAATTCAAACAATTTGTTTATTCGCGTTCTATCTGATTCTGATTTTACGATTCTGCTTTCCGGAACGATACAAAACCATTTTCGGCAGAATCAGTGATCCGTCCATCGAGAGAACGATTGTTTATCTGATCGGCCTGTCATTGATTATTTCAGTTCCGTTATTGAACTCGGGATTCCTGCAATCGACCGATTTATTCTTTCATCTGATGCGGATCGAAGGGATCAAGGACAGCCTGCTCAGCGGGCATATTCCTGCAAGGCTCCATCTCTACACCCTGAATGATTACGGATATGGCGCCGGACTATACTATCCTGATTATTTTTTATATTTTCCCGCGGGTTTACGGATTCTTGGATTTGGTATTATCCCGGCGTACAAAATTTTCACGATACTGCTCAATTTTCTTGCTGTTTCGGCAATGTACCTGTTTGTCAGCAGCGTTTCAAAATCGCAGTTTGCCGGGCTGATTTCAGCCGCCTTTTACGGTTTGGCCGCCTATCGTCTGATCACGATCTATTACCGCGGCGCGCTAGGCGAAGTGCAGGCATTTGTGTTCCTGCCGTTCATCTATTGGGGACTGTACGAAATATTCAATCATAAGTCCGGGCGATGGCGTATCCTGGCAGCCGGATTCATCGGGCTGATTCTCTCTCATACGATCAGCC
>CALAEB010000249.1 GCA_937890875.1 uncultured Anaerolineaceae bacterium
AACTGACCAACCACGACTTCCCCTGAATTTCTATATCTTTATTTTGGAAAAAGGGCTTGACTCTGGTATTATGCCATAGTTTAGAATCAGAATGCAGTTGATTGAAGGCAGCAGTTCGGCTTTTGAACAATAAAAGTAAATTCTGTCGTCTTGTACCGAATTTATTCTCAAATATCGAATTCCTGTCTGGAAACCGGAACAGCAATCCGGAAAGCAGATCCGCTGGGCGTCTGAAGTGAATCCTTTTGTTGCATTTCTCAGTATTGGCGGGAATCATGACAAAAATGAATTGATCCGTTTCATCATTGACGCCGCCGGATCCCCGGCAATTAACTGCCTGAGAGAATCGAAAGGCTAATAGCATGATGTCGTTAAAAAAGAAATTATTTATTTTTATAAAAAAAGAAAGGAGCTTATTTACGCCCGGGAAAAATTGCGGTTATTGTGATTGGGACGGCGGTCATCTCTTTTGGAATGTACAACATTCATCAGCGGGCCGATATCACAGAAGGCGGCGTGCTGGGATTGATTTTGTTGATCCAGCATTGGACCGGGATTTCACCCTCCGTACTCTCCCCAATGCTGGATATCCTCTGTTATGCTTTCGCGTTCCGTTATTTGGGTTGGGATTTTTTGAAAATGGCTGCGCTGGCTACGCTGAGCCTGGCGGGGTTCTTTAAGCTCTGGGAACAATTCCCACCGCTGTTGCCGGATTTATCGGCCTATCCTTTGGCCGCGGCGCTCGCGGGCGGGGTATTTGTCGGCGTCGGTGTCGGACTGGTGGTGCGGCAGGGAGGCTCCAGCGGCGGTGATGATGCGCTGGCGCTGGCGATTTCCAAGGTCACCCACTGCCGTATTTCACAGGCGTATCTGGTGACGGACCTGACGGTCTTGCTGCTGTCACTGTCTTATATCCCGTTCAGCCGCATTATCTATTCGCTGGTGACCGTGACGGTTTCTTCGCTGCTGGTTGATTTTGTGCAGAATGCAGGCCGGAAACGGCAGCCGGCGGAGGCGGGGAAGCTTTCAGGTGCTGAAAAAATGCGCGTAAACGCGTCCGCGGACGAAGCGCATCGATGGGATGAGACCCGGCGTTTGGGCGAGGGAGATTAATGCAGATGCAAGCTCATGTTTTGAGATTGCCGGCATAGTAACGGGCATAAAACCCGTTCGCGGCGACCAGTTCCTCGTGCGTGCCATTCTCGATCAGCCGGCAATCAGAGAGGACCATGATCTGATCCGCACGGCGGACAGTGGAGAGGCGATGCGCAATCACGAACACAGTCCGGCTGCCGACGAGATTCTCGATGGCAGTCTGAATTCTGGATTCGGTCTCTACATCCACCGCGGCGGTGGCTTCATCCAATATGAGGATGGGTGAATCGCGCAGTACAGCGCGGGCGATGGAAATGCGCTGTTTCTGTCCGCCGGAGAGCCGCACGCCGCGCTCGCCGATGAAGGTATCATAACCTTCGGGCAGTGTGGCGATGAAATCATCGATGCAGGCGATCTTCGCGGCATGTTCAATCCGCGCGCGTGAGGCCTCATGACAGCCGTAAGCGATGTTCTCAGCAAGGGTGCCGTTGAAGAGGAAGACATCCTGCAGCACCATCGAGATGTTCTCGCGGAGCGATTCAAGCTTTGCCTGCCGGATATCCGTGCCGTCAATGGTGATGCGCCCAGCTGTGGGGTCATAAAAGCGGGCGAACAGGCTGATGAGCGTTGTTTTGCCGACACCCGTCGGGCCGACGAAGGCGATCATGTCGCCGGGCTTTACCTCGAAAGTGATATTCTCAAGAACAGGTGTTTTGCCGTCGTAAGTGAAGCAAACATCCTCAAAACGAACATTGCCCTTCACGCTGCCCATATCGATCGCGCCGGGCGCATCCTTGATGTCCGGTTCGATGTCCAACACCTCGAAAAGGCGCCGCGCTCCGGCAACAGCCTGTTCATATTCTTCGGCGACGCGGGCGAGCACAGATACCGGCGCGTAGAACATGGAGAGGTACATAAGAAAGCCGATAATATCGGCCACGGACATGGAATGGTCTAACACCAACATCCCGCCGAAAAGCACGACGATGACCGTTCCTAGGGATGTGACGAACTCGACGCCGGGATGGAAAAATGCGGAGAGCAGCAGGGCTCGCAGGACCGTCTTCACATGGAGCAATGCTTTGGAGTACACTTTTTCCTCCTCGTACGCCTGCTGATTGAAGACCTGAATTTCCCGGATGCCGGAGAGGTTGTCCTGTAAGGTCGCGTTCAGATCCGCCAGTTTCTCCTGAGCCCTGGAAAAGTACGGGCGGACTTTCTTGGAGAAAATGTTCATCATGATGAAGATAACCGGCATCGGGAGCATGGTAAGCAGGGTGAGTTTTACATCGATGAACATGAGCAGCAGCATGACGCCTGCGAAGATGAGCACGTTGGTGATGATATCGGGGATGGAGTGCGCGACAAGCTGTTCCAGAACCGCTGTGTCGTTCATGACGCGGCTCATCAGCTGGCCAGTCTGTTTATCGTGATAATAGGAAAGCGAAAGCTTTTGCAGATGCGCGTATACTGCGGCGCGCAGACTGGCTACCACGTTCCATGAGGCGACATGGCTCAGATAGGAATAAGCGAAACGGAACAGGAGCCTGAGAAGATAGGACCCGACCAGGATGAGCGCGATATGGGTGATCCTGTCTTTCGCGTCCGGGCCGGGCGACATCAGGATCGCCGTCATGTCCCGGATGTACCAGGGCGCGATGAGGTTCATGGCGGTGATACCCACCAGGCTCAGCATGGTTAAAATGAGCAGCCACCAGTATTTCCGGGTGTAAGACAATAAGCGAACGAGGTCTTTCATGGGCGGGTTTTCTATCTCTCGGCTGGATTGCCGTGTCTGAAGGTTTGACTTTGCGCAGAGAGAGTATAGTACAAGTCAGGCGGTGTTTCAAGGGGTTGGTGATTGAACTTTGAGAGACGGGTGTTGAACGAGTTTGAAAGGTTTTGTTTAAATTTTAGGATTATAGAATTTTAATTTGTCTTGCCTCTTCGTTTTCAAGGTGTGATATAGTCAAACTGTTGCCATTTCTAAACAGGATGCGGACGGTAAAGCGTTGAGCCAAAGAAGCCGGCGCGCTGTCCCGTTATTTGATGATGAATATGGAGGGAAAGACAATGAATTCAGGTATACCAACAAAAACATTGAACGATGGTTTGGATATTCCCGGTTTGGGATTCGGCACCTATTTACTGAATGGATATGAAGGTGTCAATTCAATTGTCAGCGCGATTCATGCCGGCTACCGGCTGCTTGATACGGCGTATAACTACGAAAACGAAGGCGCAAGCTGTCAAAAAAGCGGGGCTTGCGCGCGAAGAAGTTCTCATAACATCCAAACTGCCCGGCCGTTATCATACCTATTCAAAGGCCGTGGTGGCGGTTCAGGAATCTTTGTTCCGCGCGGGGCTTGATTACTATGATCTTTACCTTATCCATTGGCCAAATCCACGGGTGAATCTGTATGTCGAAGCGTGGCAGGCTCTGATCGATGCAAGAAAGTGGGGGCTGATCCGCTCCATCGGTGTCTGCAATTTTCTGCCGGAACATATTGAGCGACTGGAGAAGGAGACGGATGTTTTGCCGTCTATCAACCAGATTGAGCTTCATCCTTATTTTTCACAAAAGGCGATGTCGGCATGGAACCATTCCAAAGGGATCGTTACGGAAGCCTGGAGTCCGCTGGGGCGCAAGAAAAACGACATCCTGCTAAATCCTGTGATCATAGAATTGGCTTCGGCACATGGTAAAAGCCCTGTTCAGATTGTGCTGCGCTGGGAACTTCAGCAGGGGATTGTGCCGATTCCAAAAGCCTCTACACTGGTCAGACAAAAGGAAAATCTGGATATTTTTGATTTCGTTTTATCTGAATCGGAAATGGATGCCATGTTTGCGCTGGACAAGCCTGATGGAAGAGTTTCCGGGCTGGATCCTGCGGTGTATGAAGAATTCTGAGGAAATATTTTTAAGAAAAATTCGAAACGAAAGGTAGTTTTTGATTTTAAGCTAACCGAAGTGGGCGGGTGATCAACCAGGCGTATTAGGATAAGCGGTAATTGACGTTATTGCTTGAATCGTCTCATGGAACTTTCTTCTTGGGTCGATGAGGCCTGTAAATTGGTCCCTGCCGGGCAGTGCTGACTGTACTGTGTCCGGGCGCTTCAAAAAAGGATTAACACCTGACAGAAAAAATAAAGAAGAACGAATGTGCTGATAATGAACATTCGTTCTTCTTTATTTTTCTCCGAATGACCATTTCCGGTTAAGGGATTGACACATATAGTTCTATATAGTATTATCTTATATAGAGAGATCGGAAGAGC
>CALAEB010000250.1 GCA_937890875.1 uncultured Anaerolineaceae bacterium
CCCATCAATCCCAGGCCAACATATCCAACTTTCATGATCGCTACCTTCGTTCCCTGCTATATATATGCTGTCCCCGGGTCAAACCCGCATACCGTTCCGCCCGGGTATTTCGCTGGATTATTCCTCAACGACCGGCTGCATGGATCCAGCAATTCGATTTTCTATGCTTTGAACCGAAAGAGATCCGCTTTTATCATGAGGCCGATCCGAATCCAATTTCCATCCTAATTCTATCCGAAATAATTATAGTGGGCTTTCTCCTTTTTTCCACCTTCTTCAGTCGGGTTTCAATACCGTCCGATTGTCATCTGCGCACAGAATACACAGGAATTATGTGCCAGCGTTGGCCCGACACTGCAGGTAACATCGCGCATACTTCCGTATAATCATGTTACGAATTCATAATTCGCAGGAAACAAAAGCCCTGCCCCGGCAAGAACACAAAACAGGCAAATTATGAAAGAAATTCATAATTTGCCTGAGATTAACGATTTTGTTGCTGCATGTTCGGGCAGAACCAAACCATGCGCAATAACGAAAACAACCCGGATTTTTATTGATTAATCAGCGATGGTTTGAGTCACGGAAGAAAAGGTCTAAGGCATTGAAATCATTTTTGGAGGTCAAATCAATCGTCATCGGGCTGACAGACACAATCAGCTCATGACAGACTGCCTGAATGTCGGAATCCGGTTCGACAAGGTTAGAATCGAATTCGGGAGCCCATACGACCGAAGCCGGCAAATTAAAAGCGATCCGGTTGATCTTTTTTTCCATTCCGCTGATCCGGGAAACCCGGGTGAGCCGCCACGGCGTTTTGCCGGTCGCGTTCTTGGGGACATCGATCTTCAGAAAATCTACGCCGTCCGGAAGTCCCTTCGCCAATATCTTTTTTGCAAACATTTGTCCGAATTCAGCTGCCGGGTCAAAATTGACATTTAACGAATATTCCGTATACCCGTCCTCCGGTTCGATTTCCAGCGAGATCGCAATTGCATGAATTCCAAGCGCAGCGGCTTCGATCGCTGCGCCAACCGTGCCGGAACCGGTCACAATATTGCCCAGATTTTCGCCATAGTTGATACCGCTCACCACCAAATCCGGCGGAACCGGAAGGATTTCTCTTGCCGCATGGAACACAGATTGCGCAGGAGATCCGCCAACAGCATACGTATGAACATCCAATCCCCTGATTTTGCTCTCTCGTTCTTCAATAATTCCATCTGAATCTGGAAAGAAACACCGTCCGGAGCCGGAAAATTGCCGGTTGGGAGCAATCACCCACAGCTCGCCTAAAACAGCCAGTTTTTCTGCCATTGCCCACAAACCGGGGGATTCAATTCCATCATCATTTGTTAATACGATCTGAGGTTGACTCATTCTCTCTCTCCATATTTTTTTGCTACATAAATTCTAACGGATATTAAATGACCGCTGACAAACTTATCCTGTTTTTAACAAAAGAGCGTCTCACAGGACGCCCCTAATTGTAAAGCATATACGGCAGCAGACAGCGATTTGGAATTTCGGAACCCTTTTTGAGCAGAAAGAGAAAATTTGTTGTTCTTCTGCTATTCTGATTTTCCGGGCAGCAGATATCAATGAAGTGAAATCATCATAGCAGCAATTCGAACCGGATTTTCATGCTTCGGAACCGCTGCCGCAACAACCGCGATTTGAAAATAAAACCGCGATAAAGTATTCCCAAAAAGTTCCGTTATCATTTAAAAGCTGAATCAACGAATCTCTCCATCGCCTTACCATTCGGTAAGCGCATGGTTCCGCAGACTCTGTCGGACGTCAATCAGGCGCTGATTCCTCGAACCGCGAAATGGAAGTTCCGGACTTCTTTGCTCCTGAAGAAAGGGTCCGTCAACCAGCACATCACACCAGGAGAGCAAAGCACTGACTGCCCGATCCTCAGCGTTCATCAGTGCTTCCCAGGTAAATCCGGTATAAATCCAAACATCTTTGTTCAGCTTGTGAAATTCCTCCGCGATCCGTGCGGCAGCCTGCGGCTGATAAAAAGGATCGCCGCCGCTGAGCGTAACTCCCTGAATCAACGGAGATATTTCAAACCGGGTTAGCAGTTCCGGAATCCGGTAAATAGAACCATGATCAAAATCCCATGTATGCGGATTATGGCATCCGGGACAATGATGACGGCATCCCTGGAAAAAGACCACAATTCGCACACCGGGACCGTCGCTGACGCTTTCGTCCACAATACCGGCGATCCGTGCCGTGATTTCCGGCTCAAATTCTTTCATGCGAACGGCGGTCGCCTAA
>CALAEB010000251.1 GCA_937890875.1 uncultured Anaerolineaceae bacterium
GGCCAGGTTCTGCATCTCCAGCAGTTCAAGCGCTTCTGCCCGCATTTGTTTTTCCTCCGCATAATTCAGATGCAGCATGGAAGAAAAGAGCCCGGCTTTCATATGCATATGTTTGGCGATCAGCACATTTTCGAACACTGTCAGCTGTTTGAACAGACGGATATTCTGAAATGTCCGGGCAATCCCAAGCTTGGTGATCTGATCCGGCGTCTTCCGGACCACCTCATCGCAAATTTGCTCCGGATCGCCTTTATACAACTTTTTCATTTTCCCGGAGGGCCGGTTGGCCACCATCAGCTGATCATGAAAATAGACCCTTCCGTTTGTTGGTTCATAAACGCCGGTCACAAAATTGAACGCGGTTGTTTTCCCGGCGCCGTTCGGTCCGATCAAAGCGACAATCTCATGTTCGTTGACCTCCATGGAAAAGTTGTCAACCGCAACCACACCGCCGAACTGCATGGTGCAGTTTTGAAGTCGAAGGACGTTATTTTCCATCCGAAACACCTCCGTTCACTTTTTGTTTCCGGGAAAACAGCCTTTTGAAAAAGCCGAGGAAGCTGTCCCAGCTGAACTCTTTGTCGCCCATAATGCCTTTCGAATAGAAGAGGACCACCATCATCAGCAATATCGAGAAAATGACCATGCGGAAACCGGTCCGGAACAGCGGCACCTGCCAATCGCCGATCATGAGCGGCTGGTCAAAGAAACGCAGCCATTCGCGTCCCGCCGTAACCAGGAAGGAAGCCAGTATACTGCCGGTGACGCTTCCCATCCCGCCCAGCACAACGATCAGCAGGATATCATAAGTCAGCGTGATGCGGAACGTTCCGGAATCGATCGAGCCCATGTAACTGGCCAGCAAGCCGCCGGCGATCCCGGTGAAGAAAGAACTGATGATAAACGAAATTTCCTTATGTTTAAACAGGCTGATCCCCATCGCTTCCGCCGCCGTTTCGTCCTCCCGAATTGCTTTAAAGGCCCGGCCATAAGAAGATTTGATCAGCAGCACCATCAGCAGGATGCAAATCGCGGACAAAATGAACGGAATAAAAATGGAAGAAAAGCGCGGGATTTTCTTCAGCCCGTAAGAACCGTTTGTGATCAGATCCATCTGGGGACTGGCAATAACCGCCCGGATAATTTCAGAAAAACCCAGCGTCGCGATCGCAAGATAGTCGCTTTTTAACCGGAGAACCGGAACTCCGATTAACCCGGCCACCAAAGCGGCAAAAAATCCGCCCAACAAAAGCGCCGGGATAAACGGAAGCTCAATTTTCCCGATAACATCGCTCACACCGTTGATATAATAAACCCCTTCGCGCGCCGCCAGCGGGATCGTGAAAATACCCACCGTATAAGCCCCGATCGCCATAAAACCGGCCTGTCCCAAGGAAAACAGTCCGGTGAAACCATTCGTGAGATTCATCGCTACGGCCACCACTGCATAAATGATACTTCGTTCAAGAATCGAGATGGTATAACCGTATTTCGTTTTATTCTGCTGCAGGAAGAAGAAAATTCCGACAAGAATTGCAACGGCGATGATATTTAACAGTATTTTCGGTGATTTTTTGATCATGTTTAAACCTTCTCCGTTGCTTTCTCACCAAATAAACCGGTAGGTCTCACTAAAAGCATAATGATCAGCAGTACAAACGTAAACGCGTCGCTGAACGTTGAATATCCCATCGCGACCAGGAAAGTCTCCCCCAGGCCAAGGATAAATCCGCCAACTACAGCGCCCGGGATGCTCCCGATTCCGCCTAAAACGGCAGCGACAAAACATTTCAGCCCCGGAAGCGCCCCGCTGAACGGGTTGACCGACATCCTGTCCGTAAAATAAAGGATCGATCCAACCGCCGCAAGGAGTGAACCGATCGCAAAGGTGAAACTGACCACGGAGTTGATTTTGATCCCCATAATTTCCGCCGTTTCATAATCTTTTGAAACTGCCCGCATGGCCATGCCGATTTTTGTATTGTTAATCATGAATAAAAGCAGAATTACCAGTAGAATGGTTAAAACGGGCGTCAAAAAGGTTACGAAAGAAGCGGAAAGTGATCCGAACTGAAAGATCTTTTTCAAAAACGGCACTTCCGGATAACCGCGGGGAAGCGCCGTGAAAAGGTAGGTGGCCAGGTTCTGCAATAAATAGGACACCCCGATTGCGGAGATCATGATGGACATTCTGGGAGCGGAACGCAGCGGTTTATAGGCCACACGCTCGATAACCACACCGATGACGACGGTTCCGATCAGCACAACCGGGATGGCGATATACCAGGGGAAATCCGCCATCGTAAAAATCATCAGGTAGCCTGCGATCATAAAAATATCGCCGTGCGCAAAATTAATCAGGCGCAGAATACCATAGACCATGGTATATCCGATTGCGATCAACGCATAAGCGCCGCCCAGCGAAATTCCGGTCAGACAATGCTGTAAAATTGTGGCTAAGCTCATAAAGTAAGTAACTCCTCTTTTCACCGGCAATTCGAAATAAGAAAAGAATACCCTGTGATTCTCATATTTCGCGCTTAGTGCAAGATACAAAAATCACAAATTTTCTTTTACATCTGAAAAAATCTCCTGAATTCCGAATTCCTGACTTTTCACCCGCGCAGACAATAATCCGCTCCTCAGGGAAAGTGTATCGCACAGGGAACGAATCTTTATTAAGAAAAGGTGCCTGCCGGCACCTTTTTGTCTTGCTGGGACTTAGAATGTGTTATCTCAAATGACGCCTGTCGCGTCATTTGAGATAACAGCATGGATTCCAACAATTCTAGCAATTATTCGGCGACCGTGACTGTCTTCAGGAATTTGAATTGACCGTCTTCAACGACTTTGATAAACGCCATGTCTTTGTTGGCGTCGCCATTTTCGTCAAAAGAGATGTGTCCGGTTACGCCGTCAAACTCTGTGGTGACCAGCGCGTCGCGAATCGCGTTTGGATCAACGGAATCCGCATTTTTAATCGCGGTCAGGATCGCGAGATATGCGTCATAACCGAGTGCAGAAACGGCGGGGATGATATCCGGCTGGTTATTCGCGACCAAATATTCTTTGAAACCTTTTACAAAGGATTCAGCTTCCGCGGTGGCGGGATCGGCTTCGTCAAAGAATGTGGACAGGACAACACCTTCGGAGTCAGCGCCGGCATTCTCAATGATCGTCGCGTTTTCCCATGTGTCGCCGCCCATGATTGTAGCGGTGATGCCCAGTTCGCGGGCCTGTTTAATGATCAGGGGAGCGGTAACAATGGAAGACGGAGCAAAGATAACATCCGGTCCAACGGCTTTAATATTCGTCAGGATCGCTTTGAAGTCAGTCTGATTGGTCTGGAACTGTTCCTGGGAAACGACCGAGCCCTCACCGGCCAGTTTTGTAAAGGCCGTCACGAAGAAGCTGCCTAAGCCCGAGGAATAATCATCACCCAGCTGGGTGATAACCGCGGCGGTCTTCGCGCCGTTCTGGAAAGCATAATTCGCCATGACCGTGCCCTGGAAAGGATCCAGAAATGCGACGCGGAAATAATAATCATTTCCGAAAGTAACCTGCGGGTTGGTACAGGAGGCGCCCATCGCAGGGATCTGTGCCTCAGCGAAAATTTCACCGGCTGCAATGGAGACGCCGGAGCCATAAGAACCAACAACGGCCTTAACGCCTTTGCTGACCAGGCTTTGCGCGGCGGTCACGGCTTCAGTTTTATCACTCTTATTATCCACCTCAAAAAGGTTGATTTTATAAGTTTTCCCGCCTGCTTCAACCGTCGGGTAAACTTCATTGGCATAGCGTATACCGAGCACTTCCTGAAAACCGCCGCCGCCATTTTCACCGGTAACCGGTTCGAAAACACCGATTGTGATCTCATCGTCAGCCGCATACGCAAAACCCGTCAGCATTGCGGCCAATACAACCATAAGCATAAATAACGAAATAATCTTTTTCATATTCCTCCCTAATATTTTACCGGAACCGACTACTCCGGCTTTCAGAGCACATCAAGTGAATTGTTATGTATTTGAAGAATTATAGCATGCAAAAAAAAGAATAGCAATATTTTACCACTTTTTAAATCAAACAAGTTGGATCTCCGAGATTCCAAATGTGAATCGAAAATATACTTTTTTTGCCGCAGGATTATCCGGCAGAACCGTCAATGCGGCAACAAAGGGGATCATTCAGCCAGACAGGTCTCCAATCTCAGAATGTTCGTTTGCCTGGCTGCGAAAAGTAAAAAATATCCACAGATCCTTATCCTGCCGGAGCCATCAACAAACCGAAGCAGACAAGCGAAGCGAAAAGCAACCTGAATCAGAATAATTTGTAAGACAATTGTCTCAACAGGAGGAATGCAATATAATGAAAGGAAAGAAAGTTGTTTTATCGTCCGATAAGATAACGATGGCAAAGAAAAGGAGAAAATGAATGCCAACCAGAACTTCACATGCTGAATGGAACGGAACGCTGAAAGAGGGAAAAGGAAAGATGAAGCTCGGCAGCGGCGCTTTCGAAGGCGCTTTTTCCTTCGGTTCCCGCTTTGAGGAAGATCCCGGAACCAATCCGGAAGAATTGATCGGCGCAGCCCATGCGGGCTGTTTTTCCATGTTTCTGTCCGCCCTGCTGACGGATGCCGGTTTCCCGCCGAAAAGCGTGACCACCGATGCAAAGGTTCATCTGAAAGCCGGTCCGGTCATCGCTCAAATCGACTTGACGACCGTCGGGGATGTGCCGGGAATCAGCGAAGCTGAATTTCTCAAACTGGCGGAAGACGCAAAACAGGGATGCCCGGTTTCGAAAGCGTTGGCCGGAGTTGAGATCAAACTTTCCGCGAGATTAGCGGTTTAGGAAAAACAGAGGGTATCCGCAAAACAGGGATACCCTCTTATCGATCCCTCTATTATTTGTTTTTTATCTGCAAAGCTGTCGATCGTTCGCCGATAATATAGGTATAGTCCCCGGGAACCATAACGCCCGGCAAAGTTTTCATCATCAGCGGGACGCTTTCTTCGACCGGCGCGTATAATGTCTCAACTTCGCGGAAATCATACAAATTAAGGATCCGTCCGAGTACGTTCCCTTTTTTAATCGGTTCGTTCAGCATGTCAACGCCGACTTCCGGCACAAACCAGCCGCCGTTGCGCGCGCGCATCAAAGGCCGGTGTTTATCCCGGATGACATATTGGATATCCGGCAGAACCGGCGTCCCATCCACCATCCCCTTGTATTTCATGATATTAAAGATGCCCTGGATGGCCTCTTCATAACACCAGTCAGGCATCCCTATCCCGCCATGCTCGACCAGCAGCGCGTCTTTGCCCTGGGAAGCGGCGTAATCCGTGATTGTTCCGCTCCATGCCGGCGTTCCTGCATAAAGATATTTAAATCCGAACATGCTGGAAACTTCCAACTCATGGCTGAACTCGTCCGGATTCGTCGTCCGCGCATAAATATAGTGGATAATCGTCCCGTAGCCGCTGTGATAATCCAGCAAACAATCCGTCTGATCCACAGCATCCGTCAACACCGTCGCCATCTGCTGTGTGACCCAGCCGGGATTATGCGGATTATCGAACCTGGCAGGAAATACACGGTTCATGTTCCAGCCGTCCTGCAAGGTATGCCGCGTGTTCGTAGCCGCTGCCAAAGGATTGGCGACCGGGATGATCACCACCGCTCCGCGCAGTTTTTCCGGATCCAGCCGCAAATAATAATCCCGAATCATCTTTGCGGTGCCCATCGCATCACCATGCAGCGCATTCGTAATTAAAAGAGAAGGGCCGGGCTTGGCCCCATTGATAACATGAACCGGAATCTCAATATTATTTCCATCCGGCAGCTCGCCCAGCCGGACTTTTCCGAATGCTTTTTCACCCGGTTCCGCTTCAACATTAAGGAATTTGACAGATCCCATTCCGGTCCTCTCTTACGCGACGTCAAGTTTCAGAAGTTTTGCAGCGTTTTTATAGAGGATTTTTTGTTTGCTCTCCTCCGGAATATCCATGTTATAGACGGCATCCAGATTGTATTTAAACCGCCAGGACCGGTTGGGGTTAGCGTCGGTCCCGAACAGGATCCGGTTGTCGTCTCCCCGAAGCTGATGGAGCAGGAATGAACCGATATTGGGGATAACCTGCGCCAAATAGGCAACCCGCAAAGTGATATCACAAAACATATTGGGGTTCTTGTACACAATCGCGGGGTCCCCTGCCAGCGGATCGACATGCGCCAGGACAATTTTGGCTTTTGGATAACGGATTGACAGTTCATCCAAAAGGAATGGAGATCCGAATGAGGTTATTGAGTTTTGTGAATAGATTGGCCCGGTATGAAACAAAATCGGAATATCCAGTTCAATACATTTCTCAATGACAGGGCCAATCAAGGGATCAATTGGCGAAAAGTTTTGAATCGGAGGATGCAGTTTCAAGCCTTTAAAGCCGTAATCCTTGATATAGTGTTCCAACGTCTTAGCGGCATCTGGTTCCCGCGGCATCACCGAAGCGAACCCGATACACCGGTCAGGATGTTGTTTGGTAAGCTCATAAATATAATCGTTCGATTCGGATATTTCCGTGACAGTAGTGCCGAGCGGGCACAACACCGACAGATCAATTTTGTTTGCGTCCATATCCTGTAAGAAAACTTTAAAATCGCCTTTTTGGGGAGCATGTGTGTGAAAATCAATGATCATTTTATTTCCTCTTTTCTTGAATTCAGATTCCAGAGCGTATCACAGAGATACCGAAAAACAGAACCCTTTTTCACTGGTTGATGGCAACCTTTTCCGAAAGCCCCGATTCCCGATTCAAATGACACGCTCTTTCTGACTACGCCAGTTATCCGGAATTATCCTTTATTCTCATCCTTCCGGAATATAAAAATTGACAGATATCCGCTTCCGTTTCTCTTAAAGATTTATTCAAAGCTCGTCTTTATCAGCCTGAATTTGAATATATTCAAGAAATACGGCAGCCACCGATTTAATGTTATCGTGCAGCCCTTCCACCATCAAATATTCATTCGGCGCATGAATTTTTCCGCCGTGCCCCAACCCGTATGCGACAAACGGGACATGCAGCGGGTCGGTTGTGAATAAATAAGCCGGACCTGTTCCGGGCAAAAGCGGCCATACCTCATTCGGAACTTTGCCGCTTGATTCCATCGCCCGGACCGCCGCCACGGCAAGATCATTATCCGGATCCGTCTTTGAATAAAGCGTCGGTTCCGCAAAATTGAATTGAATATCATCAAAGCCATGCTTCACGAAGTGGGCCTTGATTTTTTCCAGGATATCTTCCGGTTTTTGGTTCGGTACCAGGCGGCAGTCAATTTTCACCCGGACCCGGTATGGGATGATCGTTTTTGTCCCGTCGCCGTTATAGCCGCCCCAAATTCCGGGGATGTTCATGGTCGGGCCGAAGAGATATGCTTTCACCAGATCCTCCCCATGATAATCCACCTTGAACCGATCCACATCAAATGCTTTCAGATACATTTCTTCATCAAAAGTTTCAGCCAGACGCTTGATCAGTTTTTTATCGGTTTCCGAAGGTTCCAGAACATCATCATAAAAACCCTCCACCAGAATCTTGCCGTCCGGTGAACGCAAGCTGTTCAAAGCCCAGACCATTCTCCAAATCGGATTCTCAATCCAGGCACCATTCATGCTGTGAAGATCGATGCTTTTCGGCCCGCCCCATTTTCCGCCTTTGACTTCCAATTCAAAATAGAGCATACCCTTATTGCCCAGGAGAACCTTGGGAACGAAATTTTCGTTTTCGCGGTTGCCCGGCAGATAAACGCCATCCGCTGACGACAGTTCCGCCGCATATTCGTTGACAAACCGTTTCAAGTTTACACTGCCGGCCTCTTCTTCACCTTCGATCACAAAAATGAAATTAAGCGGTACGTCGCCCAGAACTTTCTGCATTGATTCGATTGCTTTAAAACAACCCACAAGCGGACCCTTTGAGTTAGAGATTCCGCGTCCGACGATGCTCGGTCCAAATTTGGGAAGATCGACAATTTCCGCCGCGTAAGGATCGACAGTCCATTCATCAAAAGGTTCCGGCGGCTGCACGTCATAAAGGCAGTAAATAATCAGCGATTTTGCTTTTGGGTTTTTGCTTTTCACCGTTTCGTAAACAACCGGGCTTCCTTCCGGATATTCGACAAGCCGGACATCAGTGGAGCCTAAGCGCCGGATATGGTCCGCGACCATTTCAGCGCATTCATGAATTCCAAGGTTCTGGGAAGCAACGCTCGGCTGCCGGACCAATTCCCTGGCTTCTTCCAGATAGCGCGGGAAATTTTCCTGAATATCGTCATAAACAGCATCACGAATTTTTGAGTTGTACATTAGTTAATTCCTTTTTTAGTTAATGTTGCCGTAAATAAAAAACGCAAATCTTTAAATAACGCATCACAGATACTTCATTTCTCCCCGCCGCCGAAACGGTCAGGATACTTAACGCTTATCATTTCATTAATCCAACCGATCGTTCTTCTCTGCTTTCGCTGAACTTCCAGAAATATGAAATACTTTCCGAATAAAGAATCTTTTCATATTTCGAAAAGCCGCTGAATTTCCGATTCCAAATCATCCGCAAATTCATACATCATAAGTGGATTTGGGATCCAAAGCGTCACGCAGCCAGTCCCCAATGAAGTTAAACGCCAGCACAGTCAGGATGATACATAATCCTGGCAACGTGGACAGCCACCAGGCGTTAGACAGGTAATTTCTTCCCGTTGCCAGCATATTCCCCCAGGTGGGAATCGTCGACGGTACGCCCATGCCCAAAAAGGTGAGCGAAGATTCGGTCATGATATACAACCCTATTTCCATGCTTGACAGAATAATGATCGGAGCAAGCAGATTCGGAAGGATATGCTTAAAGATGATCCGTGCGTTGCTCGCGCCTAACGCGCGGGCCGCCATGATATACTCCTGTTCCTTCCCGGACAATGTCTGCCCCCGGACCAAGCGCGCATAAGATACCCACCCGGTAAAACCCAGGACAAAAATCAGGTTTTGCAGGCTGGGACCCAATGTAACGACAAAGGTGATCGCCAGCAGAAGAAAGGGAAACGCCAGAAATATGTCGACAATTCTCATAATAATGCTGTCCACGATGCCGCCATAATATCCCGAGATCAATCCCAGCACAGTGCCAATCACAGTCGAAATGACGACGCCGGCGAACCCGACGAACAGTGAAATTCTCGTCCCGTATACCATTCTGCTCAGAATATCGCGGCCCAGCTGATCCGTCCCCAGCAAGTAAGCCGGATCTCCGTTTTCCTCCCACGCGGGAGGCAGCATCCGCGCCCGCAGACTCTGTTTATTGGGATCCTGGGTTGCGAACTGTTCCTGAAATATTGCAACCAGAAGAAGAAAAATAAGAATAATAAATCCAATCATGGCAGTCCGGCTGCGAACCAACAATCGCAGAAATTTCTTGAATGAACTCCTTTTCGCATCTTTCTCTTTTTGAGGCAATTGAATTTCATTCATAGCTTCACCCTAACCTGATCCGCGGATCGATCAACAAATACAGCATGTCGATAAAAAAATTAATTAATACAAAAAATACAGCGATCATGAAAACAGTCGTCTGAATTACAGGAAAATCATATACATTGATCGACTCGATTAATAACCTTCCGATCCCCGGCCAGGCAAATACCGTTTCAATCACGATTGAGCCGCCCAAAAGATGTCCCATTTGAAGTCCGACCATCGTGACCACCGGGATCAGGGTATTCCGCAAGGCGTGCTTCATAATGATCGTTCTTTCGGTTTGCCCTTTGGCCCGCGCAGTCCGAATATAATCCGATTTAATAATCTCCAGCATGCTTGAACGCGTGAGCCGTGCGATCACGGGAGCCATGCTCAAGGCGAGCGAAACCGAAGGCATTATCAATTTTTTAAATGAGCCATAGCCTGAAGGAGGCAGCCAGTTCAGGCGGACGGAAAAAATTAAGATCAACATGATCCCCAGCCAAAAACCGGGAACAGCTCTGGTAAATACGGCAAGGAAGGTTGCGATATTATCAAAAATCGAATATTGCTTTATCGCCGAAATACAACCAAGCGTTACGCCACTCACAACCGCGATCAGCAGTGAGAAAAAAGTTAATTGAAGCGTGCTGGGTAAATGAACTTTTATTAAGTCAACCACCGGCTTTTTGTAGGTAAACGAAGTCCCGAAGTCCAAAGTAACAATGCCTTTGATATAGTTGACGTATTGTTTCCACAGAGGAAGATCCAGACCTAATGATTTGCGGATAATCTCAATGCCTTCTTTGGAACCTTCCGGATTAACAAGAAGACGGGCAGGGTCACCAACCGCACGAAGCAACAAAAAAACAACGGTACACACAACGAATAAGACAATAATTGTTTGAACAATTCGCTGGACGATATATCTACCCATTACACCCCTTTTCAGCAGTCTGACATAAGCATGTTTATATCCGGTCAGAGCCCGTGGAAACTCCGGGCCCTGACCGGAACATCATTCAAATATGCAGGAAAAGATTACTTGTTAAGACTGATTTCTTTGCCGATGATATATTGATCTCTCCGCGGAGTCCAATTGACACGATTATTGACGCCATAGATGTCATGAGCGAGGAACAGAAAGATCGCGGGGCATTCTTCATAGAGGTAGGCTTGAATTTCCTTATGAATTTCAGCCCGTTTTTCGCTGTCCATTTCAGCGCGTGCCAAATCAATCATCTCAGACAATTTATCGTCGCGGACGTAGGAAGTCAGTCCGCTGTTATGCATGACGCCTGACAGGATGGAATCCGCATCCGGTTCGCGAACGCCCCAGTTCCAGACCCAAAGTTCGTCATTCACATGCGCTTCCTGTCCGCCGATCAGCATATCACGGATCTGCTGATTCGCCAGCACGTCCGCGGTCGCGTTGATGCCAATATCCTGAAGCATGCTGGCAATGGCCTCACCGATTTCGCCGCCTTTGATCACGACTTCCTCACTGGCAGCGATCTTAAGCGTGATATCGCTCGGGTCAATCCCGGCTTCAGCCAATAACGCAAGCGCCTTCTCCGGATCGTAAGGATACGGTTCAATGCTCGGATCGTATCCGGCAAAGTCGGTCCGATAGAGCGTCGCAAGCTGGTCGGCATATCCGTTGAGAAGATATTCGATAATCGCTTCTTTATCAATCGCATAGTTCAACGCCTGACGTACCCGGACATCCTTAAGATACTCGGGGCCGTCCGGAAGAAGATCAATCCCGACGAATATGACCCGTTTTCCGGCCGTCGTTTCCACACGAAGACCGGCATTTCCTTCGATGGTGGCAAAATCTTCCGGTGACAGATTCAGAATAATATCCGCATTTCCGGTAATTAATTCGGCAAGCCGCGTGGAAACTTCAGGTACGGGTATGAAAACGAGCCGGTCAACATCGGGTTTTCCGCCCCAATAGTTTTCATTCGCCTCAAGCACGATCCGCTGATTAGGCGTATTCTCGACAACTTTATAGGCGCCGGTTCCGATCGGCAGGGTCCCGAAATTATCGCCGGCTTCCTCGGTATAAACAGGAGGAAGCGCCACAATTTCCATCGCTCTAAACGGGAGCAGCGGATCAGGTGCATTCGTGATAATATTGACGGTGTATTCATCCACCACTTCGGCCGCTTTCAAGGATTTGAACTTGTAAGCTTCCTGCGGTGTTCCCGGACGGGTAAAGCGATCGACTGTATATTTTATGGCCTCAGCGTTGAATTTTTCCCCATTCTGAAAAACCACATCTTCGCGAAGCTTGAACTGCCAGGTGACATCATCAACCATTTCCCACTCTGTCGCCAAAGAGGGGTAGACTTCAGACATATCGCTGCTGATGATTGTCAGTCCGTCAAAAATGTTCCAGACAAAGTTGCCGCCGGTCGTACCGCCCGCCGTCTGCGGATCCAAATCGGTCGGATCCGAAATCTGGGCAATTACGACTTCGGATTTCTCGTCCTGGGCAGTTACGCAGACAAGGCCGGCAGTCATTGAAAAAATAACGCCTAATAAAACAATAAATAATAATTTGTTCCTCATTTGATCCTCCAGATCTTTTAATTTTCGAGTCTTAGTGCTGTCGCACCTTCGCCAATAATATAGGTATAATCGCCTGGGTACATCTTGCTCGGGAGTATTTTCATCATCAGCGGAATACTTTCTTCACAGGAAGCGAGAATGGTCTCAACTTCCCTGAAATCATAAAGATTAATGATCCTCCCCAGCACAGAGCCTTTTTTGATCGGTTTATTCAGCATTTCAGCAGTTACTTCCGGAACAAACCATCCGCCGTTGCGTGCCCGTAACAGAGGACGCTGCTTATCCCGGATGACAGTCTGGTTTTTGGGAAGGAGCGGTTTGCCGGAGAGCATTCCTTTGTATTTCAAAATGTTAAAAATTCCCCGGACAGCTTCTTCGCTCCGCTCTTTCGGCATCCCGATGCCGCCATGCTCCACGACAAGGCTGTCTTTCCCCTGTGAACCGGCATAATCGGTGATTGTTCCTGAAAAAGCTGATTTTCCGGCATAAATAAGCTCAAATCCAAACATCCGGGAAAGTTCAAGTTCATGTGTCGGTTCTTCCGGCGTTGTTGTATGCGCGTATATATAATGGATGAGTGTATCGGAACCGCTGTGAAAATCGAGGAGGAAATCGGTCTGATCAACCGCGTCATTACATACCGTCGCCATTTGCTGTGTCACCCAGCCCGGGTTCAGTGGATTATCAAATCTCGCTGGAAAAACCCGATTCATATTCCAGCCATCCTGAACCGTATGCCGTGAGTTCGTCGCAGC
>CALAEB010000252.1 GCA_937890875.1 uncultured Anaerolineaceae bacterium
ATCGGTGAAAACGGCGCCACGCTGTCCGGCGGCGAACGGCAGCGCATTTCCATCGCCCGCGCGCTATTAAAGGACGCGCCGATCATTCTGTTGGATGAAGCCACCGCTTCGCTGGATGTGGAAAACGAAACGCTGATCCAATCCGCACTTTCGACGCTGATCCGGGACAAGACCGTCCTGGTCATCGCCCACCGCATGCGCACCGTGTCCGGCGCGCATAAAATCGTCGTCCTGCAGGAGGGGAAAGTCGCCGAAGAGGGCAGCCATCAATCCTTGCTGAACCAAAACGGACTTTATGCCCACCTTTTTGCGCTGCAGCAAAAAGCCGGCGCCTGGACGCTGTAAACGATACAAACCGGCAAATGCCGGAGAAATCGGAGAAAATTTGTAATGGATAACAAGCTTAACGCCAAAGATCTGATCAACGTGGGTCTTTTCACGGCGATTTATTTCGTACTCTTTTTTGTTGCCGGCATGATCGGATATATTCCGTTCTTTATGCTGCTGCTTCCGTTTCTGCTGCCGCTGATCACCGGCATCCCTTTCATGCTGTTTCTCACGAAAGTGAAAAAATTCGGCATGGTCACGATTATGGGAATCATCATCAGCCTGTTGATGTTCGCCACCGGGCATGGCTGGCCGGTACTTGTGACGGGGATCGGCTGCGCGCTGATCGCCGACCTGATCTTCAAATCCGGTGAATATAAGAGCTGGAAGAAAACGGTGATCGGGTTCTGCGTCTTCAGCGGGTGGTGCATCGGCGCGATGCTGCCCATGTGGATCATGCGGGACGCCTATTTTGAACAGATGCGCGCCGGATACGGCAATGAATACACCGATACATTGATGGGGCTGATGACCAATTGGGTGTTTCCCATCCTGATCGTTCTGCTGATCATTGGCGGGATTATCGGCGCCAACATCGGAAGGGCCAGCCTGAAGAAGCATTTTCAAAGGGCGGGCATCGTCTAATGCAGGCACAGCTTTTTCAAAGCGCGCCGATTAACACCTCCCTGCGCCTGGATCCGCGCACAAAACTGCTGATGATGTTCATCCTCAGCGTCATTATGATCAACGGCGATATCCGGGGAAAGGCAGTCTATATCCGCCTGGTATTAGCGGTCATTCCTTTTATCCTCCTGCTTTTCAGCGGGAGGATAAAAGCCTCCCTGTTCTATGCCGCGTTATATGCCGCGGTCTGGTTCGCGGAGGCCTTCCTGGTCTACACAACGAGCGGAGCCGCAAACATCCTGATCGTGATGCTGGCCGGGATGGTGGGGCGCTTCATTCCCTGCGCAGTAATGGGATATTATCTGATGACGACCACACGTGTCAGCGAATTTGTTGCGGCGATGGAGCAAATTCATATGCCGCGGGCCATCATTATCCCGCTTTCCGTAATGTTTCGCTTCTTTCCCACCATCGCAGAGGAATCGAGGGCGATCAATGATGCCATGCGTATGCGGGGGATCGGCATCAACAGTCTTTCAAAGAATCCGGTCGCATTGTTTGAATATCGCCTGATTCCGCTCTTGATGTCGATCGTGAAAATCGGCGGCGAACTATCCGCCGCTGCCCTCACCAGAGGGCTCGGCGGCCCGGTCAAACGGACCAACATCTGCAAAATCGGCTTTGGTGTCTGGGATTTCTGCATGGCCGCCGTCATGATCGCCGCGCTGGCAGCCTATGTCCTCATCCAGCGGGGAACGTTATGATCACACTGAGTAACGTCTCGTTTTCCTATGAACAGGGTGAACAGGAAGGGTGCCTTCGGGATGTCAGCCTGACCATTCAGGCTGGAGAGGTGATTCTCCTCTGCGGTGAATCCGGCTGCGGCAAAACAACATTGACCCGGCTCATTAACGGGCTGATCCCGCATTATTATGAAGACGGGAAAGAGATTTCCCAATTGCCGCTGTATGAAACGGCTAAACTGGTCGGTTCCGTGTTTCAAAACCCGCGTTCGCAGTTTTTCAATGTGGACACCACCAGCGAGCTGGCCTTCGGTGCCGAAAACCTGGGATACCCCGTTACTGAGATCGAACAGCGTGTCGCGCAAACCATCAGCGAATTCCAAATCGAGCCGTTGATGGAGCGGAATATTTTCCGGCTCTCGGGCGGTGAAAAGCAGAAAATCGCTTGTGCCTCCGTTGCAGTCTGCACGCCGCCTGTTTTCGTACTGGATGAACCGACCTCCAATCTGGATGCCGCGGCCATTGACGAGATACGCCGCCTGATCGGCATCTGGAAAAGCCAGGGCAAGACTGTTGTCGTCGCGGAACACCGGCTGCACTTCCTGCGCGATCTGGCTGACCGGGCTGTCTATATGCGGCAGGGACGGATCGAAAGAATATTCAGTGTGCAGGAACTGAAAGCGCTGTCTCAGCCGCAGCTTGAACAGATGGGGCTGCGCCCGTTATGGCTGGAAAACCTGACCATAAACCGCGATCCGGTTCATGGAACAGGCGGCAGCCTGGATTTGCCGCGTTTATTCTTTTCGCACGACCACCGGGAAACGCCAACACTGGATGTAAAAGATTTAAATGTCCCGGCAGGAGCTGTCATCGCGGTCATTGGGCACAATGGCGCAGGAAAATCCACTTTTGCCAGATGCCTCTGCGGGTTGGAAAAGCGCGCGAAAGGCGCGCTTCAGTTCCATGCGTCGGTAATGAACGCAAAACAGCGGCTGAAGAATTGTTATATGGTCATGCAGGATGTCAACCATCAGCTTTTTACGGAGAGCGTCCTGGATGAAGTACTGTTGAGCATGGCGGAGAAGGATGAAACGAAAGCGGAAAAAATATTGGAAAGTCTCGACTTATCGCACCTGAAAACGCTGCATCCCATGTCGCTCTCAGGCGGACAAAAACAGCGGGTCGCCATCGCCGCCGCGATCGCCAGCGAAAGGGAGATTATCATCCTGGATGAACCGACAAGCGGCCTTGATCTCCGGCACATGCGGGAGGTGGCTCAAAACCTCCGTCGATTGGCTAAAATGGGAAAAACGCTGTTTGTGATCACCCACGATCCCGAACTGATTCTTTCCTGCTGTACGCACCTGATCCAATTCGAGAACGGCAAAGTTGTCCTCAATGAAGCGCTTGACGCCCGCGGTGCGGAAAAAATGCTGCACTATTTCCTCGATGCAGGAAAAAAACGGGCGGAATATACGGAGGAAACGATCTAAGTATGTCTCTGGAAGATTCCGTTCATTTGGGCGAAAATGTGTCGCTGGTCCACAGGGATGATACCCGCTCCGTTTATAAACTGCAGGACCCGACCGGGGAAGGCTTGATGACCAGTTATACCGTTTTCTCCGGCATCAATCTGCTTTTCCACGATTTTCATACTGGTCATTGCCGGTCCTATTTCCAAACCAATGTGCCGCTTTTCTGCATCGATCATTGCCGGGAAGGACGTCTGGAGTGGGAGATGCGAAACGGCAGCTGTCTGTATATGGAGGCGGGTGATCTGCAAATGGACTCACGCGTCCGGCACAGCGGAATGTTTCAATTCCCGCTGCGTCATTATCATGGGATCACTATCTCCATCTGTGTGGATGAAGCGGCTGCCGTGCTATCCGGCGTTCTGGAGGGTTTTCATGTGGACGTCGGCGCACTGCGGAGCAAATTTTGCCGGGACGACCGGCCTTTTATCATCCGGGCCGGCCCCGGTATCGAGCATATTTTTTCGGAACTGTATTCGGTAGCGGAGGATATCCGGGGCCCCTTTTTTAAAATTAAAGTACTGGAGCTTTTGCTGTTTCTGAGCACACTGGATGTCCCGCCGGGAGCCGGAGAACGTCCCTACTTTTACAAGACACAAGTGGAAAAGGCAAAAGCGATCATGGCGCTGATCACCGCGAATCCTGAACAACGTTATACGCTGGAGGAGCTTTCCGCGAAGTTTGATTTTCCGATAACTTCGATGAAGAATTGTTTCCGGGCCGTCTACGGAACCTCCATATACGCATCCATGAAAACCTACCGGATGAACGCGGCAGCCGTTCGCATCCATAAAACGAAAGACAGCATCACTGCCATCGCGCTGCAGATGGGTTATGAAAATGCCAGCAAATTTTCCGCCTCATTCAAGTCGGTCATCGGCATGACGCCGTCTGAATACCGGAAGTCGGTTGTCTGAATGGAGCAAACACCTTCGTTTTGGAGTAGCAAACAGGAAGCATTTACGCTATGATAGTGGCGGTTTGCAATCACTAACTTTCCGCTTTCGGCGGGGACCGCAAGGCACCAAATTATTCAAAAAGATTTTTCAAAAAAACAACTTCCCGATTACTGTTTCAGGAATTCGGAACTTGGACGATCTTTTCGAATAAAGCGGTAAACCTTGTTGTTGTTTTGGTTTTATACGAAGCGCAAAAACAAAACAACAACGAAGAGACTTTCTCAAAAATTAAATTCCTGATTGCTGCTTGGGAGGTGAACAGATGAATGAACATGGTACCTTTTGTACCATCTATCGATTTGCGCAGGAATGCAGAGGCAAAATGCTGGCATCCATTTTGTGCGCAATCATCAGCGTGGCGGGTGGTCTGATTCCTTATTGGGCCGTTTACCGGATCATCCTGCTCTTTTTTGAAGGGACGCCGTCAACAGGTTCGATTTTGCTGTGGGCCGGTGTCGCTGCCGCCGGTTATCTGATAAAACTGGTGTTTTATGGGATATCGACAACATTATCCCATCGGTCGGCTTACCAGATTCTCGAGAGCCTTCGCCTTGCCATGACGCGCAGGCTGATGGAAGCGCCGCTTGGCGTCGTACTCGGGAATACGGCAGGCAAGCTCAAAAACATCATCGTTGACCGTGTCGAAACCATTGAGCTGCCGCTGGCCCATATGATACCGGAGGGCATCTCCAATCTGCTGCTGCCGGCAGCGGTATTGATCTATATGGTCTTTCTGGACTGGCGGATGGCATTGGCTTCCTTGCTCTGCGTTCCGCTGGGCGCAATTGTTTACACAGTGATGATGCGAAATTACAACAGCCAGTACGCCGCCTATATGGAAGCCAGCAACCACGTCAACAGCGTTATCGTGGAATATGTCGAGGGCATCGAAGTGATTAAGGCTTTCAACCAATCCACCGGTTCCTACGAGAAATTCGCAAAGTCGGTACACTCATTTAAAGAATTTACCCTGGCCTGGTTCCGGAGCACCTGGAAGCTCATGAACCTGGGCGGCGCCATATTGCCCTCCACCCTGCTGGGGATTCTGCCGGTCGGGATGCTGCTTTACATCGACGGCAGCCTGACGCCTGCGGAATTGACACTGTGTATGATCCTGTCCCTGAGCATCATCGCTCCGGTCACCTGGTTCACCACGGCTGTCAACGACTGGAAATCCGTTGAATATGCGATCCATGATGCGAATGAATTGCTGACGCTGCCCGTTCTGCCGGATACAGCGGAGCCTGCTGCGCTTTCATCTTATCATGTACGGCTTCAGGACGTGTGTTTCCGGTATAACGACAGGGACGGCGACGTGCTCCACAACATCAACCTGGACCTGCCCGCGGGCAGTTTCACCGCGCTGGTCGGTCCTTCCGGCGGAGGAAAATCTACCGTGGCCCGGTTGATCGCCCGCTTTTGGGACGTGGGCAGCGGAAAAATCGCCATCAGCGGGATCGATATCCGGCAGATTCCGCTGGCACAACTCTCCGAATTGGTCAGCTTTGTCACACAGGACAATTTTCTTTTCAATTGCTCATTGCTGGAGAATATCCGGTTGGGCAAACCTTCGGCCTCTAACGAAGAGGTGTATGCCGCCGCCCGCGCCGCCCAATGTGAGGAATTTATCTCCCGGCTGGACCTCGGATGGGCTACCTCTGCGGGAGAGGCGGGGAGTAAACTCTCAGGTGGAGAGCGTCAGCGGGTCGCCATTGCGCGGGCGATCCTGAAAAATGCTCCGATCGTTATTCTCGATGAGGCGACCGCTTTCACCGACCCAGAAAATGAAGATAAACTCCAGCGTTCAATTGCGGCGCTGACGAAGGGCAAGACGCTGCTGGTCATCGCCCATCGGCTTTCCACGATCAAAAATGCGGACCAGATCGTCCTGCTGGACCAGGGCCGGATCGCCGCATCCGGAACCCAGGAGGAGCTTCTGGTAAACAGCCCGCTGTACCGCGAAATGTGGAACGCGCATATCGGTGCAAAAGCGTGGGCGGCAAACAGTGGGATGAAAGGAGGAATCGTCCATGTTTAATACAATCAAACGGATTATCCGCTGGATCGGACCGCGCAGGTCGCGGCTGTACTGGGGCTTTCTCTGGTCTTTTTTTCAGGCCATGTTCACCGCGATGCCGATCATGGGAGCGGCTTACGCGCTGAATCTCATGCTGGAGGATCAGGCGGGCAAAATCAAACTGACGCCTGTGTGGGCGCTTTATCTGCTGGTTTTTATGGTTCTGATGATCCTGGGGCGCTTCCTGTTTTCCTACTTGCGGGCCGTCTTTCAGGAAAGCATCGCATATGAGGTGACGGCTGAGGAACGCATGCGGATCGGTGATATCCTGAAAAGAGTCTCGCTGGGCTTTTTTGACCGCAACAGTACCGGTGAGCTGGTAGGCGCGGTGACCACAGACCTTTCTTTTGCAGAGATGTTTGCCATGAAAATGATCGATACGGTGATCGGCGGGTATATCAGCGCTTTGACCATGATCCTTTGTCTCGCTTTCTACAGCTGGCAGGCGGCAGCGATCGCGCTGCTCGGAATCATCCTCTCCGCGTTCGCGTTGCGGCTGATGGGAAAATTCAGTCATCGCAACGCGCCCGTTCATCAGAAAGCGCAAAACGATATCATCGCCGCCACGCTGGAATATGTGCGCGGCATTCCGGTGGTGAAAGCCTACGGGCAGGAAGGCGCCGCCATGGATGGCGTCCGCCGGGCATACCGGGAACACCGGCGTATCAATGTCAAAATCGAACAGGAATATGTCCCCTGCAACTGCCTGCATCTGCTCGCGCTCAAAATCGCTTCCGTAGCCATCGCAGCCGTGTCCGCCATCCTTGCGGCCCAGGGTGGCCTGCCCGTTCCCGTCTTTTTGATGCTGGCCGTATTCTCCTTTGTCATCTTCGGCCATGTGGAGCAGGTCAATAACGCCACGCATGTGCTGCAGGTAATCGGCCCCACGCTCGACAAACTGGAAAGAATTGAACAGGCTGAATTCATCGATGAAAATGGCAGAGATAAACCGCTGCGGGATACGGCAATCGAGATGAAAGATGTCATATTCGCCTATGAAAAACGCCGGATCCTGGACGGCGTGACCTTCCGCATTCCGCAGAACACCACCACCGCCATTGTCGGGCCGTCCGGCTCCGGCAAAACGACCATCTGTAATCTGATCGCCCGGTTTTATGACGTGGATTCCGGCAGCGTGACCATCGGCGGAACGGACGTGCGGGATCTGACTTGCGACAGCCTGTTGAAAAATATCAGCATGGTGTTCCAGAACGTGTACCTCTTCCATGACACCATTCTCAGCAACATCAAATTCGGCAAACCGGACGCCACGATGGAAGAAATTGTGGAGGCCGCAAAACAGGCGCGCTGCCATGAGTTTATCACGGCGCTGCCAGACGGTTATGATACTATGGTGGGAGAAGGCGGCTCGTCGCTTTCAGGCGGGGAGAAACAGCGCATTTCGATCGCCCGCGCCATGCTGAAAAACGCACCGATCGTGATTCTGGATGAAGCAACCGCCAGCGTGGACCCGGAAAACGAACATTTTTTGCAGGCTGCCATCAGCGCACTGACGCACGGCAAAACAATCATCGTCATCGCGCACCGCCTGGCGACAATCGAGCAGGCCGACCAGATTCTGGTGCTGGACGAGGGCCGGATCGTCCAAAAAGGCAGGCATGCGCAGCTTGTCGCGGAAGAGGGCGTTTACCGCCGCTTCATCTCTATCCGCGAACAGGCCGAAGGCTGGAGCATCGGCTGAGAATTGAACTGCCGGCTGTCCTGAAATAATCCACCTGCCATTGATATGGTTTCCGATGAAGCCGGAAGCCATATCAATGCAAAAACGTTCAAATAGTTCCCCTCTCCTAAAAGACGCATATTTTCCATACCTTTTTTATCCATCAATAAACCTCAACGCCATTCACCTCCACAGCATGTTTGATTAAAGCGTCAGAAAGTATGAACACCCGAAAAACGGCTTGTTTTCGGGTGTTCTTTCACTAAATTCGATTTTTAACTCTCCAATCATATTTTCCGGATAAGGGCGAAAACAACATCGAGCCCGGCACAGAGAAGGGCACCTGCCGCCACATTTTGATTCATCCGGTACTGATGAAAGCAGCCGGGATAAAGATCGTGCAGTGTTTCACAAAAACTTCCAGAAAAGGTATCTGTTTTATCCAGTGCGCATTATAATCTGAAGCGAATAGAAGGTTGACTGACAAAAGCTCCGGCCAAAGATCCGGACTGGAGAGCGGGTATTGTATTTTCCTTCTATTGCACGAGGAGAAAAACAGATGAATGAATTCAAGATCATTGAAATCAAGGAAAGTGTTTTTGAGGACAACAACAAGGACGCACAACTCCTGCGGGCCCGGTTGAAAGAAGAGAAAGTCTTCCTGCTCAACCTGATGTCCGCCCCAGGCGCCGGCAAGACCACCACGCTGAAGCGCACCATTGCGGCTTTAAAAGATGAAATGGAAATCGCGGTCATGGAAGCGGACATCGACTCCGACGTCGATGCGCGCGCGATCGCCGAAACAGGCGTGCGCGTCATCCAGCTGCACACCGGCGGCATGTGCCATCTCGACGCGGACATGACCCGGCAGGGGCTGCGGGAATTGGGCACGCAGGGCGTCGATCTGGCCATCCTGGAAAACGTGGGCAATCTGGTCTGCCCGGCCGAGTTTGATACCGGCGCGTCTAAAAACGCCATGATCCTGAGCGTACCCGAAGGGGACGACAAACCGCTGAAATACCCCTTAATGTTTGAGATT
>CALAEB010000253.1 GCA_937890875.1 uncultured Anaerolineaceae bacterium
ATACCTCAGTCTGAGGAAGCCGGACAAGCCGACAATTTCCGATATAATTCGATATATTCTTTTGCCGACTTTTCCCAGGAGAAATCCTGCCGCATGCCCCTTTTCTGAATTTCACGCCATTGGGGTTTATCCGCAAAATAGGTTAATGAACGGCGCATTGCCCACTCGGCCGCCTGAATATCCGTATCCGCAAACAGAAATCCGGTATAGGCATCCGGATAATCCTCCGGATCTTTAATGGTATCTGTCAGCCCGCCGGTCGCATGTGCAACCGGAACACAGCCGAACAGCATGCTGATCATCTGTGCGATTCCGCATGGCTCATAACGGGACGGCATTAAAAACAAATCTCCGCCCGCGTAAAGTCTTTTCGAAAGGAGACTGTCATATTTTATTTCAACCCGGACCCGATCCGGAAATTCGTTCGCCAAGGCGACACAGGCTTTCTGAATGGATTCCTCGCCAGTGCCCAGGACAATTAGCTGCCAGTTCAGATCCCGCATTTGGCGCAGTGCCTGGATGCAAAGGTCAAATCCCTTCTGGTAAGTCATTCGTCCGATCATGACGAAAAGCGGCGTTTCGTCCTTTTGCGGAAGCCACAGTTCCTGCTGCAGCATCCGCTTGTTGTGAATGCGTTCATCCAGGGATTCCGCCGAAAAATTTTTATACAGCGTTTGATCGGTTGACGGATCCCATTGCTCCATCAAGATCCCGTTCAGAATACCGGAAACTCTGTCCGAATGGTTCTGCAGAAAAAATTGATATCCGTGCCCGAAGGCTTCCGTTTTTATTTCCTTCGCGTAGGTGTGGGAAACAGTACTGATATGATCGGCGGAATCCAGCCCGAGCGCCATCGGCAGCGATCGCATCCCGTCCGGTATGGCCGGATCATATGCCGGCTGGAGGTCGTACCGGTACAAAACATCCGGATGGTTGCCTCCGGAATATGGCAGATTATGAATCGTGAAAAGGGATTTTGTTTTTGAGAAGAGCCGGTCAAATGACCGGATTTGAGCCAGCCGTTTAACGCCAAACGCGGTGTGCCAGTCATGCGCATGCAAAACATCCGGTGTCCACTTCAAAGCCCGGCAAAGTTCAAGCGCGGCGCAGGAAAAAAAAGCATATTTTTCAGCGTCAACATACGTATCGCTGCTGTAGATGTCCGTATTCCGAATCGGCTCTCCGTCAAGTAAATAAATCGGAATATCGGTATTGAGCGTTTTTGAAACATATACATCCAGAAAACTGTCCCGATTCTGGATTTTGTAGTTAATGACCCATTCCACCGGCCAATTAAGCTGTTTGATATGGTCATGATAGGGGATCACAACTTTGATGTCAAGTTCTGTCTCAGTTTCCTGCCGGTCTGATAATTTTTGTAATGCAAGCGGTAATGTGCCTCCGACATCTCCCAAACCTCCGACCTTGATCATCGGTTCGGCTTCAGAAATTATAAAAAGGACCTTCAGCGTCTGATCCATGCGCGTTCCTTATCCGTAGAGATTGTATTGCGGGTTGTTTTCTAAGTTTCAATCACGGCTTTCCGAATCGTTTCGAGCGCCAATAAGAAAGACTGGTTCTCAGAATAGGTCAGCCCATTATAACATCTTTCAATTTTGATTAATTCGCCGGGCGTTTGGAAGGTAATTTCTGTGCCGATAAAATTATTATCCGGAATGGACCGGTTTGCGCAGACGATGGCAAATCCATCTTTTTGACGGGAGAGGAACCCCTCAATCAATCCGGTCAAATCCCCTTCGGCGGCCGGTTCCGGAATCACATCGGAGCTTTGGATCAGGTCCGGATCGATTAATGCCGCCAAGCCGCTATGGGTATTAATTTCCAATATCGAGAGTTTAATCGATTTCTGCCGCAGCAGCCGGTTTGTTACGGATTGCAGCGTGTCGCTTTCACTGCCG
>CALAEB010000254.1 GCA_937890875.1 uncultured Anaerolineaceae bacterium
GGAAGCGTTGATGCCCGGAGGCGGCTATGTCTTTAATACCATCCATGATATCCAGGCGGATGTTCCGGCCGCAAATATCGTTGCCATGATCGAAACATTGCAGGAATACGGAGTTTACTGATCCCATGCGACTGTCCCCTGACTGTTTTTTGCCGTTGGAATTCATCTTTAATCCGAATTGGTGGAACAAGACCGCCGGCATATCGTTTGAGAAGCCTTTCTATTTTGATGCCAAAACAAGGGAAGCAAACGACAAAACAATGCGCCGGACACTTTTCGAAAAATTCGGCGTTTTCGGTTTTGGGGAGGAACATCCACAGGAACGACCGATGATCGGTTCCCAATTTGTCGCCGGCGGTTTTGTAATTCCGGCTTTGATGGGCGCGGAAATCAGTTTCAGCGCTGCCGAAGCGCCGCAGCCTCTGCCCAGGCCTTTTTCAAAAGAAGAAATCGAGACGTTCACCCGTCCGTTGTTTTCGGAAACATGGCCGATGAACGAATTGATTCGAAGCTGGGATGAACAGGAAAAAGAATACGGTTATCTTGCCGGTGATTTGAACACCGACGGTCTGCTCAATGCCGCTTACCATTTTTACGGAGCAGAGCTTTTTTCGGACCTGCTGGAAGAGCCGGATCGTCCGGAGCGATTCATGCGTGAAATTGGGGAACTGATCACTGAAACAGCCGCCTATGTTCACAGTCGTACCGGAAGTTATTCCGTTTCCGTCAACCGGACGGCGGCCAGATTGTCGCCCACGCCTTTCATTCACGCGAACTGTTCCGTGCAGATGATCTCGCCGCGGGTTTACGCTCGTTCCCAATTTCCGATCGAACAGAAAATGGCGGAAAAAATCCAGCCGTTCGGGATCCACCACTGCGGTGTTCAGATGGAGCGGTACGCGAAAGAATACGCCAAAATTCCGGTGGATTTCTGCGATGTCGGCTGGGGTTCGGATCCAAAAAAGTGCCGGGAAGCATTGCCGGACGTTTTTCTCAACCTCCGGCTCAGCCCGATCCGTCTGCTCAGTTGCAAACCGGAAGAAGCGGCTGCCGACACGGAATTTCTGTTATCGAGTGTCGGATCCCTCGAAAATGTCGGAATTTGCTGTATCAACATGGATTTTGGAACGCCGGATGAAAATATTATCGCTGTCTGCGAAACAGTTGAAAAATTCCGGGCCGGTCAGCCGAAATCCACTGACCAGGTTTGAACAAAAGAACATGTGTCAAAAACGGTTCGAGTATCAAAAGTCGACCTCATTAAAAAATATGCCATTTCGGGCGAAATCGAGATGACGAAGTTTTTTACGGGACAATATGTGTTTGTGCAATGCAGGTTTTTCGAGCAAAATGACTTTTGACATTTGAGACCAAAAATTGAATTACTGATTTCAGAAAGAAGCAGGATAAGTCATGGACACGTTATGGGAAAACTTTAAACGAACCGCAAAATTGGAAAGAACGGGCCAGGTTCCGCTTGGGCTCATCGTGGACAGTCCCTGGATTCCCGGCTACGCAGGTATCGATACGCTGGATTATTTTCTGGATGAAAATCTGTGGTTTGATATCAATATGCAGCTGCGGGAAAGATTTCCGCAGGCCGTTTGGGTCCCCGGCTTTTGGTGGGAATACGGCATGGCGATTGAAGCGTCTGTCTTCGGCGGCCAGCTGATTTTCCACCATGATCAGCCGCCTTCGATCGAACCATTGACCACCGATCTGAATTTCTGGGCGGAACATGCCAAAGTCCACAACCCTGAAACAGACGGGCTCATGCCGCTGGTTCTGCGGCAGATCGAAAGAATGGACCGCCGGCTGGAACCATACGGATTAGGCCAGCATATCGCCTGTGCCCGTGGCATTTTAACCGTGACATCCTGGTTCATGGGCGTTTCGACGCTGATGGAATCACTCATTTCGGATCCGGAAACCATCACGCCGATCCTTGAAAAAGTCACCGACACGCTGATCGCATGGCTGGACGCGCAGTTGAAAAGAATGCGTGAGCCGGACGGGATCATGCTGCTGGATGATTTGGTCGGGATGATTTCCAAACGGCAATATCAGAAAATGGTTGAACCCCATTTCAAACGGATCTGGGAACATTTTGACGGAAAGATCAAAATTTATCACAATGATACGCCCTGTGAACATCTGTATCCCACGCTGAAAGATGCCGGATTTGATGTTTTTAATTTCTCATTCAAAACGGATATCGCGAAGGCCAGGGAATTGATGGGGGAGGATATCGTTCTGTTCGGAAATGTTGCGCCTCGTGATCTGGGTATTTATGGGACGCCGGAGCAGGTCTATGCAGCCGCCCGGGATTGTCTTGAAAAAGCGGGAGATGGAAAAGGTTTGATTCTTTCTTTCGGCGGCGGCGTTTCGCCGAACACGCCGGTGGAAAATATCGACGCGATGTGCAGCGCGGTAAAAGACTGGAATGAACGGACTGTTTAACGGCGCAGCAATTCGAAATGGGAACCTTCAACCTTATATCCGGAGAGGTTCAAACATCGAACATGCGCAGTTCAGATTCAATTTAGTAAGTTCAATCGAGGTAATATGAGCAAAAAATGGGTTTTGCCGGAAGACCGATACTTTGATACCGACCCGGTGCAGAAAAAAATTGCAGTTGAAATCTATGAGGCGGTCAAAGATCTCCCCATTGTCAGCCCGCATGGACATGTGGATCCGGCGCTTTTTGGAAATCATTCAACAGGATTCGGCACGCCGGCCGATCTTCTGATCATTCCGGATCACTATGTTTTCCGCGTCTTCTATTCGCAGGGACTGCGAATGGAGGATTTTGGCATTCCGCGGAGAGACGAGGCAAAAGACGGTATCGAGCAGGACCACCGAAAAATCTGGCAGCGTTTTTCCGAAAATTTTCACCTGATGCGGACGACAGCCTCCTACGGCTGGCTGGCTTATGAGTTCAAATATGTCTTGGGAATCGACGAGATCCCGGACGCTGAAAACGCACAGAAACTCTACGATGAAATTCAGGAAAAACTGGACTCGAAAGAATATCAGCCGCGGGCGTTGTTTAACAAGATGAAC
>CALAEB010000255.1 GCA_937890875.1 uncultured Anaerolineaceae bacterium
GATCCAGGTAAAAATCAACTCCGTTCTGATCACGGCTCAAGTCGATCAGGCTGTCGATTTCATCGTCATTGATCCCGCGGATCAGAACGGAGTTGATTTTTCCCTGGATCCCCATTTTGACGGCGGTTTCGATCCCTGCCAGCACGTCCCGGAGCGAATCGCTGCCGGTAATCCGCCGGTATTTTTCGGGTACCAATGAATCCAGACTGATGTTCAGGCGGGTCAGCCCCGCCTGACATAAAGACTCCAGCCTGCCGGCGAGCCCGATTGCGTTGGTCGTCATCGGAACATCCACAATCCCTTCAATCGAGGAAATTCCGGCAAGGATCTGTTCCAGATCCGCCCGGGTGAGCGGCTCGCCGCCGGTGATCCGCACCTTGTTGATCCCCGTTTTCACCATGACGCGCACAATCCGCACGATTTCCTCCGCGGTGAGCATCACACATGCTTTTTGATTTCCGGGACTGCAATAAACGCAACGCAAATTGCAGCGGTCGGTGATGGACAGGCGCAGGTAATTAATTTCTCTTCCGAATTGATCTTTCATGACGGTCTTGTTATCGGGCGCAATGCCGTGCCTGATCCTTGAGTACCTCCAGTGCGTGTTCCAGCACCGGCAGGACGACTTCCAGGCATTCCCGGACCGCTTTCGGACTGCCGGGCAGGTTGATGATCAGCGTCCGTCCCCGGATACAGGATATGCCGCGGGTCAGCATGGCCCGGTTAGTGACCTGCATGCTTTGAGTCCGCATCGCTTCTGAAATTCCGGGCACCATCCTTTCGGCGACATCCAGCGTGGCTTCCGGCGTGACATCCCGCGATGACAGGCCGGTGCCGCCGGTGGTCAGGATCAGATCGGCCTTCAGCGTGTCGGCCATCATACGCATCGCTTCCGCCAGCGCTTCCCGGTCATCCGGCAGGAGTTTGTACGCGATGATTTCTCCGCCGGCCGATTCCATGCATTCGCGAATTACCGCGGCACTGGTGTCTTCCCGTTTGCCGGCCGCGCCAAGGTCACTGGCCGTAATGATCCCCACCCGAAAATGATTTGTGGTTTTGTTTTCCATCGGTTTTCCGCAATCCTTCAAAAAGCTGCTTTGAACGGTCTTTTATCTGCCGCCGGCTTATCGATGAAAGAATAGTCAAAACATCGCCAGCTGTTCGAAACAGGAAGATTCTCTTTGAATCCGCATAAAAATAAACGCATAGCAGAGAATCCTGCCGAAGTTTCGAACGGATGCTGCTGCCCGCGCAGCCTTAAATCCCCTTGCCGAAACCGCAGTTCGGGAATGTGCAGACCGCGCAATCCAGGCAAAGCCCTCCGTGCCCGAGCGCGGCAAGGTCCGCCGCTGTCACCGGCACATCCGCCAGTATCCGCGGCAGAATCAGATCAAAAATCGTCCGTTTGGCATACATGACGCAGCCGGGCAGCCCCATAACCGGGATATTCCCGGCGGCATAGGCCAAAAGGAACATTGCTCCCGGCAGAACCGGCGAACCGTAGCTGATGATCTGCGCTCCGCTGTTTTTGATCGCCAGCGGCGTCCGGTCGTCCGGATCCACACTCATTCCCCCGGTGCAGATCACCATTTCCGCCCCGGCTTCAATTGCCTGGCGGATCGTTTCCGTGATTCGGACGTGGTCGTCGGCCAGGATAAAGTGCTGTGTCATTTCGGAGCCGTATTCCGCTAATTTCCCGACGATTACCGGCGTGAAAGTATCCTCAATCCGCTTGTAGTATACTTCGTTCCCGGTAATGATGACGGCAGTTTTTTTCGGATGGAACGGCTTCAGCGTTAAAATCGGTTCATCCCCGGCAATTTGTTTCACGGCTTTCATCTTTTCGGCTTCAATGACCAGCGGGATGATCCGGGTACCGGCCAGTTTATTTCCCTTGCGGACCGGGAAATGACTGTGACGGGTGGCAATCATCATCTCTCCCAGTGAATTGATCCGGCGCAATTTTTCGATGTCCACCAGCAGCAGCCCGGGGCAGTCCGCGATCGCTTCGATTTTTCCCTCTTTGATTCCGGAGGGATGCATATGTTCGCCATGCTCGCCGGCGCAGACTGCATACAGGATCTTCGCGGCCTCATCTTCATGCAGCATTCCTTCCTGCGCTTCCCAGACATACAGATTGTCTTTCCCCAGGGAAAGCAGCACAGGGATATCTTCTTCCCGGACGACATGTCCTTTCCGGAAAACGGCGTCCTTGGTGACGTCCTTGATGATCTGTGTGATGTCATGACAGAGGACACTTCCGATGGCATCCTGTGTTTTGATCAGTTTCATACCTCACCCCGATTTTGAATTTGTTTCACTGAAATTACTCCCGAATGAAATTCCGAATCCTATTCCGGATCTGGAATTCGCCGTTTGAGAAAAACTCATTGAACGATACCAAAATTTCCTGCGAAGAAAGATTCCTTATCGCCCGGAAAGCGGATCGCTGATCCTGCGCGAAGGTTGAACCGGTTTTCGAATTATATTCCGAATGATGAAAAGCATCATAAAAAAACAGCAATTCAGAATATAAAAATGGCACGCTGTGGTTCTCTTCTTCTTTTTATTTCGGATTCCTGAGCAAAGCTTCTGTTCTTCATTCTCAGGAATTCAAGTGCGGAAATACCGTTCCGTTTTTGAATTCCCGCAAACGGTTCAGTAAATCCTGCCGGACTTTATCCTGACGCTTTGATCGGCAAACAGTTCGCTTTCATGCCTGTCATGCGTGATCAGGATCGTCGGAATTTGATATCTCTCTTTGAAAAGGAAAAATTCCGCATAGACTTTTGATTTTGTTTCTTCATCCAATGCCGAAAAAGGCTCGTCCAGCAGCAGCAGCGACGGGCGGGTGACGATGGAACGGGCCAATGCCACCCGCTGCTTTTCCCCGCCGGAGATTCTCCGCGGGTTTTGTTTCCGGATGGGGTTGATGCCGAAATTGTCGATGACGGAATCCATATATGCCACCAGCGCGGCTCTGTTTTCCGGATTACGGTATTCCGGCTTGTTTTTGATCCCGTACAGGATGTTTTCTTCGACGGTCATATTCGGGAATAACGCATAGCTCTGGAAAAGGTAGCCGATCTGCCGGTCCCGGGTCGGAATGTTGCTTTTT
>CALAEB010000256.1 GCA_937890875.1 uncultured Anaerolineaceae bacterium
ATACTGGCGGAATCCACCGATATCCCATCCGCAGCCCAACAGACACAACCCAGACCGAACACGCCACCGATAAAACCGCGGGACAGACAGTCTGCGGAACAAACCGCTCCGGAGCCCGATCCGGTCGAAAACATTTTCCGCGAGATTGGGGCAGCGCTGCGAGAGCGCAGAGAAAGTCTGAGCCTGAGCTACCAGGATGCGGAAAACTACACGCTGGTCCGGGAATATTATCTGAAACTGATCGAAGACGGGGAATTTGACAAACTTCCCTCCTCAGTTCAGGCGCGGGGAATGCTGAACAATTACGCCTCGTTTTTGAATCTGGACGTCGAAAACATTCTGCTGCGCTACGCGGAAGCGATCCAGCTTTATTCCAAACAAAAATCAGAACGCCTTTCGGATCCCAAAGAAAAAAGGAAATGTTCAAAACAGAAACCGGTAAAAAAAGCCGGAAAATTGAAGCAATTCCTCACCCCAGATTTGTTTGTCGGGCTGTTCGTTCTGCTGGGGATGGCTGGCATTATCCTCTACAGTGCCGCTACAATTTCAGACTTCCGTTCCAGAGCTGTCGAAAGCACTACCGACGTCCGAGATGCCTTTATCGAACATATTGAACAAAACGACCGTGACAACACGCCCACGTCGCAGCCGAGCCAAACGCCGCAGCCCGACCTTTCCGCCACGACAAGCGGTGATACAGGTGAAGACGAAACTGTCCAGCTCACCGGCGCGATTCAGGTCTTTATTGAAGCGAACCAGCGCGCTTTTCTGCAGGTGAAATCTGACGGAAAGGATGTTTTCACCGGACGGACAGTGCCGGGAAACACCTATCCTTTTGACGCAGGAGAAGTGATTGAAATCACCACCGGAAACGCAGCCGCGCTCAGTGTGACCTACAACCAGCAGCGGTTAGGAATCCTCGGCAACCTCGGCGAGAGCCTGACATTGCAATTTAATGGCGGCGTCCCGATTACGCCCACACCGCTGGTCAGCCCGACTCCGACCAACACATTTCAGCCGACGTACACGCCGATGCCGGAGACGGCTGTACCCACGGCAACCATCACGCCATACATTCCATAGGAGCCGGCAATTAAAAAACCAGCGACTCGGATTTTGAAAAAAAGATTCTCTGTGACAATTCTTCCGTTTATTCGGAATCATCTCTTTCTTTCGAATTCCGGTTCGAACCGAAAGATCTGTCACGAATCAAAAGAACTGCCTGGGATCCTTGTTAAAATTCGATTCCCGCATAGGAGCACATGAAAGAAAAGACTTTCCACTTAGTTTCCCTCGGCTGTGCCAAAAACACCGTCGATTCAAACACCATGGCCGGAATCCTGACCCAGTCCGGCTACCGGTTCGTCAGCAATCCGCGGCAGGCAGAAGTTATGATCGTGAACACCTGCGGATTCATCAAACCGGCCAGGGATGAAGCCCTTGCTGCGCTTCGGGAATTATCCAGGCTGAAGAAAAACGGACAATACCTGCTCGCAGCCGGTTGTATGGCGGAACGGTTCGGCCCCCAAATTGCGGCAGCTTGCCCGAAAGTGGACGGCGTGCTGGGTACACTGCATATCCCGGAAATCCTTTCGCTGATTCATCAGATTCAGAACCGGAATCCACAGCGGGAAAACGCCGTCCGGGAACTGCCGGCGCTGTCCCATCAATTTGCACTGCAGGGAGCCAGCGCTTATCTGAAAATTGCGGACGGCTGCAGCCGCCGCTGTGCGTTCTGCAGCATTCCGCTCATCAAGGGAAACTGGAAAAGCCGCCCGGCGGAAGATATTCTGCAGGATGCCGCTATGCTGCAAGAAATGGGCATCCGGGAACTGATCCTGATCGCCCAGGATACGACCGCGTATGCACAGGATCGCGGGGAGAAGGACGCGCTGCCCGGACTGATTGAAGCGATCCTGAAAACCGCTCCCGCGATTCCGTGGCTGCGGATTCTTTACGCGTTTCCGGGTTTTGTATCGGACCGGCTGATTGACCTGATGGCGGCATCGTCCACCGTTCAACCTTATCTGGATATTCCGCTCCAGCATGCGCATCCGGCGGTACTGAAACGGATGCAGCGCCCGGACGATATCGGTTGGGTTCGGGAGACAATCGCCAAAATGCGGGAGAAAATCCCGGGAATCGCCATCCGCTCCACATTCATCGCCGGGTTTCCCGGTGAAACGGAGGCGGAATTCAATGCATTATATGACTTTCTGGAAGAAATCAAGTTCGATCGCGTCGGTGTTTTCCCTTATTACCTGGAAGAAGGGACGTCCAGCGCCGCTTACGGCGACACGGTCCCGGAAGCCGTCAAAACGGAGCGGGTCGACCGGCTGATGCGCCGGCAGCAGGAGATCTCGCATGAGATCAACCGTGCCTTTATCGGGAAGACGCTGGATGTTCTGATCGAAGGGGAGCAGGATGGCCTGATGGTCGGGCGAAGTTACCGCGACGCGCCGGAAATCGACGGGCTGGTTTTTGTGGACGGCGCCGCCGCGGTGGGTGAAATCGTCCCGGTACGGATCAACAGCGCGCTGGAATATGACCTGATCGGGAAGTTGGTTGAAAAATAGAGAAACCGCGGAATCGCAGCTTATGGCAAATGTAAATAATCCAGCCTGCGTTGAGAACGCAGGCTGGATACGATATATCTTTATATCATATCTGGAAAACCAAACAGTATTTTCTAAACACGCGCTTTGTGCAGATAAACCCGCTAAGGGACAAGTACCTCCGATGTAGGTTCGATAATTACAACCTCACTCGTAGGAGAAACCGACTGATCGCCCGTGCCCACCGTGGACTCAATAAACACCGGTTCGCCGGATGTCGGAATGAGCACTTCCGGCGTCGCCGTCGGCGGATAACATTCCAAATAAGCGGCAGTGGCCGTCGGAGCGAAAGCATCACTGGAGCCGATCAAAAAGCCCTGGTCGAAGTAAGTCAGCGCCTCACAGTAATTCTGGGACATGACCAGTTGTCCGGCATATTCGAAAGAAGC
>CALAEB010000257.1 GCA_937890875.1 uncultured Anaerolineaceae bacterium
GGCAACCTACACCGTTCAGCAGGGGGATACGTTTAACAGTATCGCCTGCACTTTCGGAGATGTTTTCCCCGAAGCGATTGCGCAGGCCAACAATCTGAATTTTAATGAAGCGATCCTGCCGGGATTGAATCTTCAGATTCCCTGAAAACGGATGAAACCCATCGAAAATCATCCGGCCGGGATCGATCTTCCGCATGGAAGACTGAATTTTCCGGTTTTCCTGCCGGATGCAACCTATGGAATGGTCCGCAGCGTGGACGCCAGTGATCTGGAAAGCGCCGGCGTTCAGGGGCTGGTGATGAACACTTTCCATATGATGCAAAAGCCGGGCAGCCTGACAGTCCAGTCACTGGGCGGAATCCACAAGATGAGCGGCTGGAACCGGCCCATTATCACGGATTCCGGCGGGTTCCAGGCTTATTCGCTGATCCGTGAAAATGATAAATTCGGCAAAATGACCGACAGTGGCATCACAATTTATCCGGAGAATTCCAAGCGTAAGCTTCAGCTCACGCCGGAAAAAACGGTTCAGCTCCAAATGGCCTTCGGCACAGATATTGTCATCTGTCTGGACCAATGCACACATTCGGATGACTCCGAAGCGGAACAGAAGCTTTCCGTTCAGCGCACGGTCAACTGGGCAACCCGCTGCAAACAGGAATTTCTGCGGTTGCAAAAACAGATGAAAAAAGAGCGGATCGCACCGAAAATTTTCGCGGTCATTCAGGGCGGCGGTTCGTTCGAACTGCGGAAACAATGTATTGACGCCCTGCTGGAGATCGGCTTTGACGGTTTCGGATTCGGCGGCTGGCCGCTGGACGGAGAAGGCAACTTATTATACGAAATCCTGCAATTCACCCGGGAACAGGTGCCGGCCGAATTTCCGATCCATGCGCTGGGCATCGGGCACCCGGAAAATGTGCTCCGCTGCATCGATCTGGGATATGAGCTGTTCGACTGCGCCATGCCGACCCGGGACGCAAGACACGGTCGGCTGTATGCATTTCAGGAGGAAAACCCCGTTTTGAGCGGCGACTGGCTGACATACCGGTATATTCATGACGAAAAATATATCCGCTCCGCGCAGCCTGTTTCCCCCGGCTGCGACTGCCTGACCTGCCGCCGGTATTCCCTGGGTTATCTGCGGCATCTGTTCAAGATGAATGACACGCTTTTTCCCCGTCTGGCGACAATTCATAACATCCGGATTTTGACCCGGCTGACCGAAATTCTACGGGAAAGAAGCTATGGCGGCTGATATTCAACCGGATTCATTGGCGGATGAAGTCCTAAGGGGGAAAAACTTTCACGGCATTGACAGGACACTGGTGCTGCAATTGGCGGAACGCGAATGCCGGCTTTCCGATAACCGGAAAGAGATTATCAAAAACGTAAAATCCAAACTCCACCAGGTATCGGCAGTTTATCGCGGGGACCGCAAGCGCCCCGCAGCGTTGATGGCGGTGGTGGTTGGCCTTTCGGAATTGGATGATCCGCAAACGCTGAAAGAGGCTTGCCGCGAGTTGCTGCAGGAGCATGTTTCCGCGCAGGAACGGTTGCCTTTTCTGGAAGATTTTTATGGAGAAATCTTCTCCCGGTTGCCGCGGATTGACTCCGTTCTTGATCTCGCCTGCGGTTTCAACCCGTTCGCAATCCCGTGGATGCCGCTGGAAGAAAACTTTGTCTACGAGGCCTATGACGTCTATGAAGACATGATCCGGCTGATCAACGCTTTTTTTTCAGCCCGGCGGATTCAGGGAAGCGCAAAACAGGTAAATCTGATCGAAACTTTCCCGGAAAGCCCGGCAGAACTGACCTTTCTGCTGAAAACGGTCCCTTGCCTGGAACAGTTGGACAAAAACGCCGGCCGGCAGATCCTGGCCCGGATCGGATCCCCTTTCGCCGTTGTCAGTTTTCCGGCACGCAGCATCAGCGGCCGCAGCAAAGGAATGCCCAAAAACTACGAAGCGCACTTCCTGGATATCTGCGACCCCGCGGTCTGGAACATTCAAAAGCTGCCTTTTTCATATGAGCTGGTCTTTTTACTGGAAAGAAAATGAGCGGAATTGTGATCGACCCGGACGTCGTCAATGAAATCGCCGGCAGGATTCTGCAAAATCGGAAGTATCGCGATCTGGAACTGCCCGCCGAAACAGTGACCGATCTGCTCCGGCGGGAAATCCGCAAGGCAAAAGACCTGAAGACCGCCGAAAAAACCGTGCGCGAAAAGCTACATCAGATTATCGCGCCTTACCTGGGTGACCCGGATTACGCTGAGGCGAAAAAGACGCTTGCCGACGCGCGCCAGAATGGAGAAGCTTCCCTGCGGAGCTGGTGCCTAAACATGCTGCGTTCGCATACATCCTCAAAAGAGCGGATTCCGGTGCTGGAAGACTTTTATGCCCAAATCTTCGAACGCACCGGCACCCCGCAGAGCATTCAGGATCTGGCCTGCGCAATGAATCCATTTTCTTTTCCCTGGATGAAATTGCCGGATTCCACCCGATATTTTGCGTACGACCTTCACTCCCCGCGTATCGCGCTGATCAACGCATTCTTTGAAGCCTGGGGGCTGCAGGGGCTGCAGCAGCTGGCGTCCGTCAGGGACATACTGCTGGCAGTTCCGCAGGAACAAACGGATGTGGCCTTCTTTTTCAAAGAGGCGCACCGCTTTGAGGCCCGGCAGAAAGGTTGCTGCCGGGATTTTTTCCGTCAGATACACACCCGTTGGCTGATTGTCACGCTGCCGGCGGAGAATCTGACCGGTCAGCATCAGATGCGGGAACGGCAGCGTCGGTTAATCGGGGAGGCAGTCGCCGG
>CALAEB010000258.1 GCA_937890875.1 uncultured Anaerolineaceae bacterium
GGCTCGGTTTTCGGCGGAAGCGCAGCGCTGACACTGAATGAAAGCGCGGAAATCGGCCGCAATATTTATTATGGCGGCTATTCTCTGGAGGCAGAACCCGGCAGCCAGATCGGGGTTGATCTCTTCGCCGGTGTCTATCAGGCGCTGCTGAAGGGCACAATCGACCGGGATGTCAAAGTAGGCGCTGGGGCTGTGGAACTGAACGGCAGTATCGGCAGGGATGCCGAAATCGATCTTGGCAATTTTTCGCCGAACAATACGAATGATTTCTCTTCTTATATGTATTTCCCACAGGATCCCGGTATTCCGGAATCGATTGATCCCGGTCTGCGGGTGGATGAAGGCGCGGTGATCCGAGGCCAATTAGTTTATTCCGCCGGCGCTGATTTGTCCTCCGGCATCAAGGCGGAACCGAGCGATGGGATCGTCGCGAATTTTCCCACCCCGAAAGAAGAAATTCAAAGCGCGGGACGACGCATTCTCCTCAGCGTGATCGGCTGGTTCCTGAATCTGCTGCGTGAATTGATTACGCTCCTGGTCCTTGGTTTGTTGATGGTTTGGCTGATCCCGTCCGTGCTCAAACCGGCTGCGGAATTTGTGCGGACCAAGCCGCTGCCTGCGGCCGGATATGGTGCGCTGGTGATTTTTGTCGGTTCGATTGCCGTTTTGCTGGCGGCGGGAATCCTGCTGGGCGTCGGGCTTTTGTTCGGGGTTTTGACGCTGGGCGGACTCGGCTCTGTGGTCCTGGGGCTGGGTTTTTCCGTGCTTTTGTTGATTGTGGTTCTCCTGGTTTTGATCGTTAATTACGGTTCCAAGATCGCGGTAGCTTATTTCATCGGAAGCTGGTTCCTGGAGAAAGTTGCGCCGAATGCCAAAGGGAAAGATATCTGGTCAGTTGTGGCCGGAGTGCTTTTCCTTGTGGTCCTGTCTTCCCTTCCGTTTGTCGGCTGGCTGGTCGGCCTGGCGGCTACCTTGGTCGGTACGGGTGCGTTTTGGCTGTACTTCTGGAACAGACGCAAAGCGCTGCCTGAAGCGCAGGCCGCAGGTGTGGAAATAACAGAAGGCTGAGGCTTTCACGAAATAATCTGAAATGAATAACAGGGCATCCGATTGGAGTGGTGCCCTGTTATTTTTTAAGTTTTAATATAATATTTTCGCGGTTCCCGGCGCGCTTCTCCTGCACGTCTATTAAGGAATTCTGACCGGCTGGTTTGTTTTCAACTGTTCCAATAAACGCGCCGTGTGTTTTCGGAGTATTTCCTTATTTTTTAGCCGGGATAGATATTTTTGGATTTCGTTCTTTTTCCCTTGGCGGAGATTTACATATTTTTCATGCAGTCCGTTTTTTTCTAATATCTCCTTCGTATATTCCGGCAACTCATAAACTTCCTTTGTGATCACTGTTTCTTCAATTAAAATCTTTGCGCTCTGGTTGATTTTTGAATTGGATCCTTTCAACATCTTCTGATCGATATGCAGCTTGAAAACTCCGTTCCTGGTTGACACCAGATTCTTTTGAAAATCAAAACCATTGATCATTCCGCTTACC
>CALAEB010000259.1 GCA_937890875.1 uncultured Anaerolineaceae bacterium
TACAGTAACGAACCGTTGGATCCGAACAAAAATCAATTGGAAGAAAAAAATATGGCAAATTCACAAAATCCCGGTGCTAATAACCTGAACAATGAGCCCGGACCGGGGAGCTTTTCACAGCCTGCTTACGGCGGGAGTCAGCCGCCTTATCAGGGACAGCCTGAGTATCAGAATAACCCGGGCAATTTTAATCAACAGCCTTATCCGGGACAGCAGTATCCGGATCCGCGAAACCCTTATTCTCAATACCCTTCACAGCAACAGCAGCCATATTCCGGATTTCCGAACCAGGCTTATTCCCAGCCGGGAGCCCCTTATCAGCAACCGCAGGTCCCCAATCAATTCCAGGGTACTTCCGGTATGAACGCTGAAATGCCATACGGTGCAGGCCAGAATCCTGCTTCGCAATATCCCAGTCCGCAGCAGGGAGCGGCTTTCCAAAATGCCGGTTTTGATCCCGCCGCTCAAGGCGGATCACAAAATCCGCAGTCTCAATATCCGCAGTATCCGAACGCGGCCGGATTTGATCCTCAATTTGGTTCACAGCAAAATCCGCAGGCGCAATTCTATGGTCAGTCATGGCCTGCTGCACAAAATCCATACGGCAGACAGCCGTACGGACAACAACCGGTGGATCCGGCCATGCAGCAGCAACCCTGGCAGAACCAGCCGTATCCGCAGCAGCCGCAGGGATACCCGTATAACCCGCAGCAACCGGGCTACGGACAGCAGAAACCGCAGGCTTATGGCGGATATGCCGGATATCCGCAAGACTACAGTAATCTGGGATATCCGCAAGAGGAAGTTCAGGCGGATGAAGAAGCAAATAAGCGGAAACGGCTCTATATTATTCTCGGCGCGGTTTTGCTGTTCATTATTGCGCTGATCGTGTTCATCATCATTATCGACAGTAACTATCTGTGGTGTGATGTGTTCCCGTTCCTATGGAGTCCTGAGGCATGCGCGATCTACACACAGCCATAACTGACTGACAGGTGAAATTGAATGTTCTCCGTTGATGAATTATTCAAAATGCGTGGCTGTATGAGCCTGCCGTGATAATTCAGGCGGAGAACTTTTTTTAAGAAAGAAAAATGTTTAAAAACTTTCTTACGAATACAATCAACAAAATTCGTCCCGACGAACCGGAGTCATATTTGTTTAATAAAGACGGGGAAAGCGATCCCGTCCGAGTAGCTCCGAACCGGTCCCCACGCTGGCAGACAACGACAAAACAATATGTGATTATCGGACTTTCTATTCTGGTAGTCGTCAGTTTGTATTTTCTACGCAATATGATCGGGCCTTTGATTTTTGCGTTGATTCTGACTTACCTGAACCAGCCGTTTGTAGCTTATTTGCACCGGAAAACCAGAATTTCCTGGAAAGTATGTGTCAGCGTTACTTATATCCTGATGATCGTCATTTTCTTCGGCTTTATCGCCTGGGGCGGCATCGCTTTCTTTTCCCAGGCTGAAAACCTGGTTAATTTTTTGATTGAATCCATTGACAATTTTCCGGATGTGCTTAACGACTTTTTATTATCTGATCAGTATGTTGACCCATTAACCTCTCAGCTTGGAGATTTATTGAACTCCGGGTTTGGATTACAGCTTTCTGACACGCTCCAGGGAATGTTGCAGAATGTTGCCGGCGGATTGGGCTCTTTTGCACAGAGTGCAGTATCCAAGTTAGGCTGGCTGTTTTTTATTATTGGAACCTCCTTTTTTATTTTGCTGGAATCAAAAGGTATCGGCGCAATCCGCATTAAAATTCCGATCGAGGGATATGAATTTGATTTTCTGATGGCCAAACAACAGCTTTCCAGAATCTGGAACAGTTTTTTGCGGGGCCAGGTTATCCTGATGATTTTTACCATTCTGCTATACACGATTGTTTTTTCAATTCTCGGTCTCCGATACAGCTTTGTTCTGGCTTTGGCGGTGGGCGTGGCCCGGCTGATTCCTTATGTCGGATCGACGGTGGCATTCTGTGCTTATGCGGTTGTCGCTTTTTTCCAGGATTATTCTTTATGGGGAATGGATCAGCTGACTTATACCATCCTTATTGTTCTGATCGCCTTTGTTATTGATAAAGTCATGGATGGCTTTCTGACCCCGAAGATAATGGCGGATACGCTCAAGATCCATCCTGCGCTGGTGTTGATTTTCGCGATCGTCTGCTCCCGATTGTTGGGGTTTATCGGCATTCTGATCGCGGCTCCGGTTGTAGCGAGCCTGAAACTGATCTTTAATTATATAATCCGGAAATTGAAAGATCAGGATCCCTGGGAAGGGATTGAAACGATTTCTCCCCCGGTGCCGGTCTCTGAGATGTTTGAAATGTACTATTCAAAAACCAAAAAAATCGTTTCCATGATATTCTTTTATATCCAGCAGAAATGGAAGGCACTTTCCGGGCAGCTTAAGAAACTGCGGGAGAAGAAAGATTCAAGCTCTGCAGGAAGATAAAGTAAATGGAAATGTCTTAGCTTATAAGGAGAGGCTGATGAGTAATTACATGGATATGAAAACAGATATTATCGCTCAGACGGATAATTTTATCGTTTGGAAAGCTGACGAACCGGACGGAGAAACAACATACCATCTTGAGGTGAACAACATCACCGTTCACTTTTTCCTGGAAGAATGGGAAGAGTTCCTTGAATTCAAGAAACAGTTTGTTAGTATCCCAAAAGGTACGACCGGTGTGCTTGCGGATTCGGATTCATACCTGGTGAATTGCGAAAAGATTGACTCGGGTGATGTCTTATACAGCATGGAGATTCCCGGCGCAACGCTTTTTCTTTTTGAAGAAGACTGGTCCGAGTTATGTGAATTGGTCCGGGATTTGTAATTCTCAGAATAGAATTGAGGCAAGTTCCGATCGATAAACTCTTTTGTTCGGATCATCATCAGGCAGAATCTCAATTAAAGCCAGTATCAGTTTATGGGCAGAATCGTTTGAAAAGTGACGGTTCTGCTTTATTATTTCCATCAGCCCATCGATTGCAAGATAAAACTTGTTCTGGGATGCGAAACGGACTGCCGCCCGATAGGCCAAATCAAGATCTGATTTCGCCGGCAATGTATTGCTGTTATATAGCGTCAATGCCTGTGCCAGCGGGATCAGCTGTTCCGCCGAACGATACCATTTACTGGCCGGGAAATCTTTCAGGACATAAAGTGCGTCAACCGGTTTTTGCAGCAACAGCAAAGATTTCGCGTAGCCATATTGCGCTT
>CALAEB010000260.1 GCA_937890875.1 uncultured Anaerolineaceae bacterium
AAATCATGATGCGGCTGAACCCCGAAGGATACCTTCGTCTGGTGCAATCCGAAAAGCTGGTCGTCTCTTATGCGGGCGGCGAAGCGAACGTGGCCGTGTCATTGGCAAATTATGGAAAGAATGTCGCTTATATCACAAAAGTTCCTGAGCATGAAATCGGTCAGGCCTGTGTTAACGAATTGCGCAGGTACGGCGTTGATACCTCCGGTATTGTCCGCGGCGGGAAAAGGCTGGGGATTTATTTTGTTGAAAAAGGCGCGTCTCAAAGAGGTTCCAAGGTGATTTATGACCGGGAAAACTCTGCCATTGCCTGCGCCGAACCTTCCGAATTTGACTGGGAAAAAATCTTTGACGGTGTAAACTGGTTTCACTTCACCGGAATTACGCCCGCATTGGGGGACAAGACGGCAGCCGCCTGTCTGGAAGCCTGCCAGACTGCCAAAAAGCTCGGCATCAAGATCAGCTGTGATCTGAACTACCGGAGAAAACTCTGGTCACGGGAAAAAGCCGGCCAGGTGATGAGCGGGTTGATGCAGTATGTGGATCTCTGCATCGCGAATGAAGAGGACGCGGCGGATGTCTTCGGCATCGTTCCGCAGAATACGGATATTCTGAGCGGGAAATTGTCCAAAGAAGGCTATATTCAGGTCGCGGAAACGTTGGCAGAGCGGTTCGGATGTTCCGAAGTGGCCATTACGCTGCGCGGCAGTATTTCGGCCAACGATAACCGCTGGGCCGGCATGCTGTATCAGGACGGGAAAACCTGGTTTTCACCGGAATACCTGATCCACATCGTTGACCGGGTCGGCGGCGGCGACGCGTTCGGCGGCGGGTTGATCTATGCCATGCTGGAAGGCATGCCTCCGCAGGAAGCGATCGATTTCGCGGTGGCCGCTTCCTGTTTGAAGCAGACCATCGAAATGGACCTGAATCAGGTCACGGTTGCGGAGGTGAAAAACCTGATGTCCGGAAATGCTTCCGGCCGCGTTCAGCGCTGATTTCGACTTTTGATACCCACATCATTTATATACAAAACGGAGGATGTCTCACACATCCTCCGTTGGTATTTAAGTTTGAATTTGGTTTTAAGGAATTTCACCCAGCGTAAATGGTTCAATCCACTTTCAGCGCGGCGTCAAAACTGAATGAAGACGGTTCGAAATTCAGGCCGCTGATGAACCGATAGGCTTCGGCGGCGCCAAACATGCGTTCCATGCCGCTGTCTTCCCATTCCACGCACAGCGGGCCGTGATAGCCGATTTGATTCAATTCGCGGATGATCCCGTCAAAATCCACATCCCCGTGACCGAGCGAAACGAAATTCCAGCCGCGCCGGGTGTCGCCGAACTCGATATGCGAGCCGAGGATCCCCGCCCGCGGATCTTTGGATAATTTCACGTCTTTGACATGAACATGGTAGATGCGGTTGGCAAAATCATGCAGGAACACTTGCGGGTCGATCCCCTGCCAGAGCAGATGGCTCGGGTCGAAATTCAAGCCCAGCGTCGGGCGGTATTCGATTGTCTCCAGCAGCCGCTGGGTGGTGTAATAGTCGAAGGCGATCTCGGTCGGGTGGACTTCCAGCGCCAGGCGGACGCCGCAGCTGTCAAATTCATCAAAAATCGGCGTCCACAGTTCCTTGATCCGGTTGAAGCCGTCCGTCACCATCTGCGGTGTTGTCTGCGGGAACGAATACCAGAATGCCCAAATCGGCGAACCCAGGAAACAGGTCACGATGTCCACGCCCAGCAGTTTTGCCGCGTGGGCAACGGTCTTCATGCCGTCGATTGCCCATTGGCGGATCGCTTCCGGCTTGCCGGCGTATTTTTCCGGCGCGAAATTGTCCAGCCGCGGATCATAACGATCTCCGACACACTGTCCCATCAGATGGGCTGAAATCGCTCCGATTTTCATGTCATGGCGTTCCAGCGTGGCGGTAAACGCGTCCCGATATTCCGCGGAGGAGACAATCTTTTCCACGTCGATATGCGATTGGCAGGCGACTTCCAGCCCTTCGTAACCGATTTCGTGCATTTGCCGGCATAAGTCTTCCAGAGGAAGGTCCCCGAATTGTCCGCTGCAGATTGTGATGATTTTTTTCATAATGGATGATTCCCTTCGTTTTACTCCTGTGTTACCTGAATGGTGCGGTTGGTCTGCGCCGATTCTTCCGCCGCAAAAATGACTCTCATGGCCTTGATCGCTTCACTTCCGGAAATTGCCGGCGGTGTGTCCGTGCTCAGGCAATGGACAAAGGTGTCGATGACGCCGGTGTTGGTCCGGCCGCCGGTGGTCTGTTCCTTGTTGGAGGTGAGCTGATCCAGCCGGTGATAGATCCGGTCGCCGTTTTTCTTTTCGACGATCAGCGAATATTCGGGGTCATTATAACAGCGGATGACGCCTTCCGATCCATAGATAATGGTGGAATTATCCTCGTCCCCATAGAACGTCCAGCTGACGTGCATCGTCCCAATGAT
>CALAEB010000261.1 GCA_937890875.1 uncultured Anaerolineaceae bacterium
TTTTTATACCGAAGGGGGCATTTCCGCAACATTAGAATGGCGGAAAATGGGGGTGCTGGCCGTGGAAATGGAATCCGCTGCATTGTATATGAACGCTGCGCGGGCAGGAAAAAAGGCGCTGACGATTTGTGCGGTTTCCGATATCGTCGGCGGTGACGAAGTTACAACTGCCGAAGAACGGCAGAATTCATTCCATTCAATGATTCAGGTCGCGCTGGAAATTGCTGAATGATGGTTTCCCCGCATCGATATGTCCGCTTTGTGCAGGACCCCGCAGTGAAGACTTTCTGACGGAAAGTATCTGAAAGCCGGGACAGAGCTGCAGTGTAATTGCGTGCAGCTTCAGCCCGGAACCCGGAATCGTAAATATATTAACTTAATTCGTAAGATAATTAATAAAACCCGGTTATTTGGATCGCGGGGTCTGAAAAATCATGAAAAAAACAGAATTTTTATCCTTTCCAAAACGTTTGCTTATGTATATAATTATGGCGTAACTATGAGGGATAACCCCTCAAAAAACAGGAGGAAATCCATGAAAAAAGTTTTAAGTATTGTTTTGTTGACTGTTCTGATTGCAGCGTTCGGCATTGCTTCCGTGTCAGCTGAAGCTTTGGAACGCCCGGAAGATGGCTGGAAGTTCGGCTACACCTGTATGGATGGCACGAATCCTTTCTTTGTCATCCTCGAGAAAACCATTCGCGAAGGGGTTGAAGCGAACGGTGATACTTTGATCTCCTTGGATCCCGCAAATGATATTACATTGCAGATCAATCAGATCGAAGACCTGATTACCCAGGGAATTGACGCGATCTTTTTGAATCCGCAGGATGCGGAAGGGATTCTGCCCGCGCTGGACATGCTGAAAGAAGCCGGAATTCCGATTATCAACTTCGACACCGAAGTTGCCGATCTGAGCTATGTAACCTCCTATGTCGGTTCCGATAACTATAACGCCGGGAAAGTCTGCGGTGAAGATCTGGTTAAGAAAGTGCCGGAAGGCGGAGATATTATTATTCTTGATTCACCGACAATGCAGTCTGTTGTGGACCGCACCAACGGTTTCCTGGACGCGATCGAAGGCAAAGGCTTCAACGTTGTCGCTCAGCAGGACGCCAAAGGCAACCTGGAAGTTTCCATGGGTATCGCTGAAGACCTGCTTCAGGCACATGGTGACGTTGTCGCGATTTTCGGCGGTAATGACCCGACCGCTTTAGGCGCTTTGGCCGCCGCGAACGCCGCCGGTATCACCGACGCGTTGATTTACGGCGTGGATGGCTCCCCGGATATCAAAGCGGAACTCGCTTCTGGCGAATCGCTGATTGAAGGTTCCGGTGCGCAGTCCCCGATCAGCATCGCCCGGAAATCGGTTGAAGTGATGTATAAATTCCTCGACGGTGAAGAAATTGAAGACCGCTATCCGGTCGAAACTTTCCTCATGACTGCGGATAATGTCAAGGAATACGGCGTAGAGGGCTGGCAGTAATTCTCCAGACGGAGACTGTAGAATGTAACGGCCTGTTCGCATAAAAAAACAGGCAATACGCGACAGTTTATAATTTTGTTCAAGGGCATGAGCAGGATTTATGCCCTTGAACTATATATCTCAAAACAAGTTACGATTTCAGCTGCAGCTTTCCCAAACAAGACCCCTATCGGTTTGATCGGGTCTGAGTATATTGGTCAGAATTTATAGAAAAGGTGGAATCTTTTGGAAAATAATGTTTTGTTGCAAATGAAAGATATCCATAAAACTTTCCCGGGTGTATATGCATTAAAGGACATCAATCTTGAGGTGAGAGCCGGTGAGGTCCACGCTCTTTTGGGTGAGAACGGGGCGGGTAAATCCACATTAATTAAAGTGCTGGGCGGTATTTATCAGGCCGACCAGGGCGAGATCTTTATTGACGGAAAAAAAGTGGAAATTCAGGATGTGCGTGATGCCCAAAATCAAGGGATCGCGATTATTCATCAGGAATTGGTGCTCGTCCCACATATGACAGTGGCGGAAAATATTTATTTGGGCAGGGAACCCAAAAAAGGACTGTTTGTCGATCATCGGAAGATGGAAGAAGACGCCCGCCAGTTGCTCAATTCTTTCCAAATGGGCATTGACCCTTCGACACTGGTCAATCACCTTACAATCGCGCAGCAGCAGATGGTTGAAATTGTCAAAGCAATTTCCTTTGATTCAAAAATCCTGGTGATGGACGAACCGACCTCATCCATCTCGGACAAGGAAGTGGATTTTCTTTTTGAAACGATGCGTGCCCTGGTTAAAAGAGGCGTTGGCATTATTTATATTTCTCATAAAATGAGTGAATTGGATCAGATTTGCGACCGGGTGACTGTTCTGCGGGACGGCAAATATGTCGGAACCGAAGTTGTTAAAGAAACGACGAAGGACCGGCTGATCTCGATGATGGTTGGGCGTGAACTTCAGAATTATTACACGCGGGAATTTCATGCTCCGGGTAATATTCTTTTAAAATGTGAACATCTGTCGGATGGCGACCTGATCCGCGACGTCAATTTTGAAGTTTATGCGGGGGAAATTGTCGGATTTTCAGGGCTGGTAGGCGCCGGACGCAGCGAAGTAATGCGCTGCATTTTTGGGTTGTCCGAAAAGGTGGGCGGCGACATTTATATCGAAGGGAAGAAAGCGCAGATCAATTCACCGATTGACGCATTGAAATATGGAATCGCTTTGGTCCCGGAAAATCGAAAGAAAGAAGCGCTGTACAATGTCCAGAGTGTCAAATTCAACACGACCATCGAAGTCCTCGATGAATTTATCAAGGGCGTTCTGGTGAATAGCGCGAAAGAAGAAGAAATTACGCAGCGCTACATTGATATGATGTCGACAAAAACGCCTTCTCAGGATCAGGTTATCGGGAACCTTTCGGGAGGAAATCAGCAAAAAGTTGTGATTGGCCGCTGGCTGGCGACCAGTCCCAAGATCCTGATTCTGGATGAACCGACCCGCGGGGTTGATGTGGGCGCGAAATCCGAAATTTACGCCAGAATGAATGAACTGATCAAAAACGGCATATCCATCATCATGGTTTCATCGGAGTTGCCGGAAATCATTAATATGAGTGACAGAGTGTATGTGATGAACAGCGGCAGCGTTGCGGGGTGCCTGAACCGGGAGGAAATCTCACAGGCGCATATTATGCAGCTGGCTGCGTCATAGCATTCCGATAGAAATACTTTCCATAAAGGAGACTATTCGATGGCAGAAACAACTGTAATTGCGCCGAAAAATGGCAGCAGCCGTCTTATAAAAAGTGTCAAAGGTTTCTTTAGGGACAATTTAGGCATCATTATCGCATTTTTAGCTTTGTGTGCGTTTTTGACAATCAACCCTTCCACACAGAACACGTTTTTTACTCAGAAAAACATGTTCAATGTGCTCCGGCAGATTTCTACGAACCTTTATCTGGCCTGCGGCATGACGATGGTCATCATTCTGGGCGGGATTGACCTTTCCGTCGGTTCCATCATCGCTTTGTCGGGCTGTATCGCTGCCGGATTTGTATCCCGTTACGGGCTGCCGATCCCAGTGGCGATCCTGGGCGGCTTGGCGGTAGGGCTGGCGGTCGGAATTTTCAACGGCCTTGTTATTTCGAAGACGACGATCCCGCCTTTTATCGTCACTTTGGCGACAATGAATATCGCAAAGGGGCTGGCCTATGTTTATACGGGCGGCTCCCCGGTTCGGGTGGTTACCAAAGAATGGCAGTTCCTTGGCGCCGGGTATATTGGGTCGACTCCCACGCCGGTGATCATTCTGATCATTGTGTTGATCATTACCGGGCTGATCATGAACAAAACACAAATCGGCCGGCATATTTACGCGGTCGGCGGGAATACGCAGGCTGCACTGTTCTCCGGGATCAACGTTCAAAAAGTGAAATTCTTTGTTCACGCGTATTCCGGTCTGATGGCCGGTCTGGCCGGGGTGGTGCTGGCTTCCCGGATGTACTCCGGACAGCCGACTGCCGGCGACGGCGCGGAAATGGACGCGATCGCCGCGGTTGTTGTCGGTGGTACTTCGATGGCTGGGGGTTCCGGTAAAATCGGCGGGACAATCATCGGCGGTCTGATCATCGGTGTTTTGAATAACGGCTTGAACCTGCTCAATGTGAACTCGTTCTGGCAGTATGTTGTCAAAGGGGCTGTGATTCTGCTGGCCGTTTATCTTGACTTCCTGAGAAATAAAAAGTCCAAATGACCGAAACGCACACGATCGGTCATTTGGACTTTTCCCAAACGGAATTATTATGCTATTGTCGTGGTGTCCGGTTATGCCGGACAC
>CALAEB010000262.1 GCA_937890875.1 uncultured Anaerolineaceae bacterium
GCTTGACGGATGCTTTCCCAGTCCGTAAATTTCGCGTAGCCATAATATGAGTGCTCTGAAATTTGTGGAGCAACCCATAACGCGTGCAAAAGTTTTGCAGTGAGCGCTCGAAGCTCATTTGTGTTTTTCGCTTTATGCAGCCGGATGCCAACCGGGATCAACGCTTCGGCAAGACGGACATCATATCCTTGATTGCCCATCGATTGAACCATTTCCTGATAGACGATTTCAGGCGCCAGCGATCCGGGCACCGTGGATCCCCAGAAAAGGTTGAGCAGATCATCGCCCGCCGGAACGGCAAAATCCGGCTCAAACCAATGCGAATCATGGCTGCGGCGGTCCAACGGGACTGCGTTATCCCTCAGTTCACGTTCCATTTCCCAGGCACTTTTCATTTTGGAACCTCTTTTCTGTGCTCTTTATCTCAATAATTTGAATTATAGTTCGGATTGCGATAAGGCACTCCGTAACCGGATACGATCAGTGCGAAACAGATGCGATTTATTCAAATTCTGAGACCTGAATGAACTAAATACGATCAGGGATTTAGCGTGTTCTGCGAGTATTCAGTTCTGTTTGTGCGGCGCGGAATATTGTTGATGCTTCACTGGGTTGCGCGACCTGGCGCTTCACATTATTCCGCGATATAAACGGCCATCTCGTTTTCATCCATGGTGGTCTGAAATCCTGCCTTTTGCAATTCCTGCATGGAAAGCCTCAGCCAATATCCAAAGGTTCCGGGAGTCGTTCCATCCGGACTCATGGATTCATATTGTTTGTTACCCGCTTTTTGCGCCGCTTCTACCAATATATGTTTACTGGCCCAATAATCCAGAGCCACGGGATCTGTGCTGGCCAGAATCATGTTTGTTTCCACCGCTCTGGAATAGGGTGCGCTGGGACCGCCGTCAGGAGTTACCCAGATGGCGTCGATGAGGTTCAATACTGGCATCCTTGTGTGAGCCAATTGCGTCCCCATGGCTCCTCTTCCGACGTTGCGGTGCGTCGCTCCTCCGGTCAGTGCGAGAGAATTAACTCCCATGTAGCTTTTGATAGCTCCTGTGACCTGATAGATTCCATGGGATTTTAATACGGGCACATTGATAACTTTTAAAGACGATGCGTCATATTGCTTTGCCTCTTCATCCCAGATGCCTTTTTTGAAGCTTACTTTTGTCCCGTATTCCGTCGTAAACTTGGGGTAGGTGATGCGGATACCCGTACTGTGCTCTTCCGGCTCGACCACAAAACCGTTTCTGTTATCGCCTGTTTCATCAAATTCAGCTACCCGGACGGTGGTAAATTCATCCCACAATACACCTGAGATGCGAACGCCCTGACCGGCGAAATAGTTCACGACATCCAGGACCGACTGCGTTCTATCCTTGGAATTAGTATGTTCCCAATCGAGGCTGCCGCCATCGCCGTCGGAACCGTATAGTGCCTGCCCATTATCTGCAATAATGATTTCTCCTTCAAAACCGTCCGGATGCCGGATAATGGTTTGCACTATAGATTTCAGCAAATCGGTGTTGGTGCCGCCGCGCTCTGCCCACTGGCAGTTGATTTCCAGGAGCACCACATCATTGGCGCCGATCAATCCTTTTTCCGAATTTTGGTTTTGGTAAAAAGAGATTCCACCCTCGCGCATTAAGGCCGTAAGCTTTTCAAAGCCGTCGTCCGTTCCATCGGTGTTTTTCTGAACGAATATGGCTGAGACGACGTGCGCAATTTCCGGTGAAGACGATTCAGCGTCTGCACTGCCGCCTGGTTGATCAATCGATTGTCCATGGACGCCGATTGCAGCTGTCACGAATAAGATGACAATCATGATACACAAGAAAATTGATTTGATAATTCTCATTTTTAACGGACCTTTCCTTTCTCTTTGGTTTGTTGGATCATTCATCCGAATCATTAATGATTCGAACGTCAATAGTTAAATTCTGTGATTTTATGCGAAGAAATTGTCTAATCATTAATAAGCAAAGTTTGTAAGCAGTCCCGCAAGAACAGCGAACAGCAGACAGTAAAAAATATAGAAAACAAAATTACGGGTGCCGAGCATGATTTTTATAGCGCTGAGATTTGTGAGCTTTGTGGCAGGGCCGGAAAGCATAAACGCAATTGCGGATCCCCGGCTCATGCCCGCGTCCAGCCATGCTCCGAGCAGCGGTATCGTCCCGCCGCCGCATACATACACCGGAACGCCGACCGAAGCCATAAAAAGCACGCTCAGCGCTTTGTTCTGCAAAAACAGCGCATCCATGAGAGACGGAGGAAAATAGCGATCAAATAAAGCGGTTAATACGATTCCGATTATCAGGTACGGCAGTGTAATCCGGATTGATTTCAGGACATCTTTCACAAAGTGCTTTTTAATTTTCGTTTTGTCCTGAGCGGCATCACTTTTGAAATGATCGAAATTGAAAAAGGCTGTATTCCTGAAAAAGACAAACACAAGCGTTCCGCCCAGAATGCCGCCTGCGAGGCTGAAGAAAAGCCGTAACAGTGCAAGCGATGAACCAAGCGCAAAGCTCATCAGAAAAAGGTTCGGATTGAGCAAAATGGAGCTGATCATAAAAGCGGCGAGAATGTATTGCGGGACATTCTTTTTCCCCAATATCGATAGGATCGGAACGGTTCCGTACATACAGACCGGAGAGGCGACTCCAAGGACCGCCGCAATGCCCAACTGAACAAAACTGTACCTTTTATTTCCAATGCGTGACGCGAGCTGCGTAATCTTTGCGGACGCGAAGACGGAAATGATCGAGGCAAACAGCGTGCCTCCCAACCAGTATGGGAGAATCTGTTTACACTGGATCAAAATTAACTCGAATACTATCTGCAATTCATAAATGAACTTTGTCATCACGCTTTTTACATCCTTCTCTCGAAGGCAACCTGTGACCGTAATGAAAACAAAATTATTTTGTTTTATTCGAAACGGACCTACATATTTTGGATTCCTTTTTTATTCCGGATCGAGTAGAAAAATAAAGCGATCAATGTCGCCACATAAGGCACCATCGATGTAAACTGTGACGGCAGCACTTGCTGCAGGAACAGGCCGAGCCCGTCTGAAAAACCAAACAGCAGTGAAACCAGCGCGATTCCGACCGGGTTCCCGGATACCAGAATAATCGCCGCGAGCGAGATCCATCCGCGTCCGGCTGACATGTTTTCGGTAAATAAGGTGACATAGCCAAGTGAGAGAAAAGCGCCGGCCAGTCCGCACAGGATGCCGCACAGAATCAGCGAAGCCGCGCGGATCCTGTCGGCTGATACCCCGCTGGTATCCAGACATGCCCGGTTGTAACCCGCGGCCCGCAGCCGCAGGCCGAATCTTGTTTTATAGACCAGCCAGGTGATCAGGATGGTCGCGAGAATGGTAAGATACACCAGCAGATTCTGTCCGCTCAGGATCCGGCCCGCGAAGGGGATATCCCGGATCACGGGGAGTTCGATTTTCGGGATCGGCACGATGTCCGGGCTGGTGAAAGCGCCTTTCACTTTGAATATCTGGCGCAGCAGGTAAGTGGTTAATCCTAGGGAAAACAGATTCAACCCGACACCGGTTACAAACTCATCCACTTTCAGGACGATGGAGAACAGGATGAAAATCAGCGCGATGACGAGGGCGCCAAGAATACCGAACAGGATGCCGATTGCCCAGCTGTGAAAATAGTAGGAACCCAGCACCGCAAAAAATGCCCCGCCGAGCATCATCCCTTCCATGGCAATATTAAAGATGCCGGCGTAATAGGTCAGTGATCCTCCCAGCGCCGCCAGCAGGATCGGGACGGCAGCGGTGATCATCCCGTTGATCAATCCGATCAGAATATTCATTCGCTCCTCTCTTTCAGCTTCCGGCGGGTGGCCAGACGGGCGGCCGCCATATCGGACATACCTCTGGCTGCAACCACGACGAGAACAATGACAGCCTGCAGCACAGTGATCAATTCACTGGGAACCGCGGTGATCAATTCCATTCCCAGCGAGCCGGTCTGCAGTATGGAAAAGAAAAGCCCATAAAACAGTGTCGCCACAATTCCATTATTTGCCACCATGGCGATCATAACACCATCCCAGGCATAATTCGCTCCGAGCCCTTTGATAAAGCGGTGCGGCCCGGCCATGATGACCAACCCGCCGGCCAGTCCCGCCAGCGCGCCTGTGAGCAGCATCACCACCAGATAATTCTTTTCGGTGCGAACACCGCCAATGCGGGCGAACAGGCTGTTCTTGCCGGAGATCCGCCATTCATAACCGGCTGTGGTCCGGCTGGTGATAAACCAGATGATGAAAAACGCCAGG
>CALAEB010000263.1 GCA_937890875.1 uncultured Anaerolineaceae bacterium
ACGAAAGGCGGTTCTATTCCGCCAATTTCGGATAAGCCGCAGCATTCGAAATATGAAAAAGATGTTTATTGGTCTCCCGGTATTACGCTTTGCGCAAAACGCATACCGGGAGACCAATAAAAGTATTTCCTTGGATACAATGCTTATGTTCTGTGCCGCGGGCCAAAATTTATTCTTTGAAAGATTGGGTTTGCCAGATTATGAACAAGACAAAGGAGGAGACTGATATGCATAGAAGGAGCACCCGGATCAGGTTTGCGATCAGCTTTTTATGCCTTTCCCTTTTTATCTCCGCCTGCCAATTGATCCGACCGGAACCGACGGCGACCGTAACGCAGACTGCGACAGCGACCCGGGTCCCCCTCACCTCGACACCCACCATCACACCGACAGCGACCGAGACGCCGCTCCCGCATTATCTGAGCGTTGATCCAGAATCCGTGCGCGGAATTGCGGTCAGCGTCTGGCATGGACAGCGCGATCAGGTCAAAAAAGAACTTGAATTCCTGACAGCAAAATTTAATGATGAGAATGCGTATGGAATTCAGGTCGTTCTTGAGGGAGCCCTTTCCGATTTTCAGCTGAATGATGAAATTATCGGGAACGGACCTTCAGGCGAACTGCCGAATATGGTGATCGCGGATTCTCACTGGCTGCGTTATTGGCAGTCTGAAAAGATCCCGCTGATGAATTTGCAGGAATATCAGGATCATCCGGTGTATGGGTTCAATGCGCAGGGGATCAGTCCGGTGAAGGATGTCATGCTGGCACAGGAAAAATTCAATCGTGCGCTGATCGGACTGCCGTTGTGGCATAATCCGGAATTGCTGTTTTATAACAGGACCTGGGCACAGGCCCTCGGTTTTTCCAACCCGCCAGTGACGATGAACGATTTTTCGGAGCAGATCTGTGCGGCGTTTAATGCGCTGAACCAGGATGAAGATATCGAAAACAACGGCACAGGTGGCTGGATCCTTTCCGCAACGACGGGAACATTGATGAGCTGGATGATTAATCTGGCGGAATCCTTGCCGGATCTGGATAATTTTCCCCAGGATTCAGCGGAAGAATCTTTCCTGGCCGTATCCAGTTTGCTGCGCGAATTGTTTGATCAGGGCTGTGTCTGGCAGAGCCGGGTTCCCGAACCTTATGATTATTTTGCCCGGCGTTACGCGCTTCTGTATTCCGGAACTTTTTCCGGTATCCAACTCCAGCGGCGCGCTTTTGCCAACAATGAAATGACCGCAGACGATGAATGGGATGTGCTTGCTTATCCGCGCAGGCTGGAAAACGGCAAACTGCGGGACCCGCAGATCTTTTCCACCGCGGTTTCAGCCGGAATTTTTACGGCTTCTGCGGAGGAACAATTCGCCAGCTGGCTTTTCCTCTCCTGGCTGATGCAGGATGAAAATCTGACAGAACTGGCGCTGGCTGCCGACGGCTGGCCGGTGCAGGATTCGCCGGTCGTGGACAATTTGTATCAGGAAAAAGCGAACTCGAAGATTTACGGGTCGCTTAATTTGCGGAAGTATATTTATCCGGTTCAGCTTTCGGTGGACTGGCATATCAGCGGGCTGGTCCTGTCCGACGGTTTTGAGCATGTCTTCAACGCTTCGACGCCTTATGATAAAATTTCGGATATATGGGTGCAGATCACCGATACTTTGTCTGAAGTGATTGACCGGGAATAGCAATCGGATGATCAGCCGGGAATTTGCAGTATGATTCTTCTCTGAATCAAAAGAACGCAACCTGCCTTTCTGCAACCGGGAGTTCGGAATTTGAGGAATCTTTTCGGATAAAGATTAAAGAAGACTTGTTGTTCTTCTGTCTTTGCACAAAGCGCAAAGAC
>CALAEB010000264.1 GCA_937890875.1 uncultured Anaerolineaceae bacterium
ATAAAGGAACAGATCGGGATAATAAAACCCTTCTCCATATCCATAATCGTTCAGAATATAAAGGTGAATCCTGGCAGGGAAAATTCCCGTCTGGAGGCTCTCCTTGATTCCTTCGATGCGGAGCATGTGGTAGTAACCGTCGTCTGTCTGAACATAATCCGGGTTAAAGAAAGGAACGCTGGTGAATATTGTGAGAAACAGCAGAAACAGAAGAATATATTCGGTAGAAGGCTTGGATAGCTTTTTAAAAATCCTGCTGTAAAGAACTGGAAATAAAAACCGGATGATGATCCAACAAAACAGAAGAATAAGAAAGAACGAAATGACAATATGGTAAAGTATCACTTCTTTCTGCGGAACATATGGAGAAGTGACCTCAACGGTTTCGATTTTTAACTGATCCGAATCCGGGCCAAAAGTTATATCAATCCGAAAATCCTGAAGGGGTTTTTCAAGCTGGAATGTTACCGTTTCACGAAATCCCTGCTCGGGAAACAGGCCGGCATCGATCTGTTCGCCATCCACATACACGTGATAATAGTTGTCCGCACTGTCAGACTCGCCCACAATCTGTAACGTATAACTGCCGTTTTTCAGCGTTTTTTCCCGGACCAGGACATAGTCGCCATGAGGATCAATTGCTCGTGAGAATGTCCGGTCGACAAAATATTCATCTTTGTAATGAAAAAAATCGCTGTTGATCCGGATCAGCAGAATAAATAACAGAATGATCAGTATGGCTGCCTTAAATTTGTTGCTTCCCTTCATTTACGAAATCCTTTTCCTGGGCCGTCCGTGGTTTGCTTCATTGCTTTTTTATGCCAATTCACGGATAAGTAAAACTGACGGCAGGGCGTTCAACCCGCGCCATAATTATAGGCTTAATGTCGAGTGATATTGGATATCAAAACATAAATTCCGACTGGCGTCAATGTTTTTGGATGATTATCTCTTTATTAAAGCATTCTCCCTGAGTTCAGTCTCCGGACCAGAACAACATTCCGAATCCCGAACCGTGGAATATCCAAAACCCGCTTGTTGATTGCCGGCATTTCCGGCGAAACAACCGGTTTTCCGTAATTGTGTTTTAATTATGACATGGGTGTCAAAAACCTGATCGTTGAAAAATGGAACAACAAACAATTCCTTTTAAAAAAGTTGGCCCTTTTGACACATCAATCAATTATCAGCATCTAAGCCGGTTTTGTCTCTTATTTTATCGGTTTTTAATAATAGAAAACGGAAAAATCACGGAATGTCGATCGTTCAAAAGATAGCTTCCAAGAAACCAGCCATCATCTTCATCGCTTCACTGCTGATCATTTTTGCTCTGTTCATTATTAACAAGGACATTTTTCATTATTCAAATGTCATCCTGATCGGCAGAAATTTTGACCATCAAATTGATTCAAAGCAAAGATATATCCTCACGGAAACTATTCCGTTGAAACAGGGGACATATACCTTCCTGATTCAGGGCCGCAATCAGGGCCAAAATAATCAGTGGGTCCTCTGGAAAGACGAAGCGGTTGTTCAAAGCGGTGAATTCCCAATCGAATCGGATCATTTTGAAATCCGGTATGACGTGACGCCGGGTGTGGAAAACATCCGTTTCGGTGTTTATTATGATCAATCACCGGATGAATTCCAGGTTGATGAAATCACAATCACCTCTGAGTTTGTTTTCTATAAGGATTCGCTGCTTCGCCACCTGACGCTCAGTCTGCTTGTGTGCTGCCTTTTTGCCGGGTTCCTTTTCCGTCTTTTTTATCCGGGAAAATACCGCCGCCTGCTGGGGAATTTTGCTAGGCCGGAAAATGAACGGCTGCTTCTATTTTTCATTCTTTTAACGATTCTGGTCAGTTTCCCATTCTTTCAAAAAGATTACATCAAAGGCGACGATTCGACTTTTCATATCGGACGGATCGAAGGGATCAAAGCGTCGCTGGAAGCAGGCTTCTTCCCTGTCCGGATTTACCTTTTTACATTAAATGATTACGGATTTGGAGCTGGTTTCTTTTATCCGGATCAATTTTTATACTTTCCCGCGCTGCTGCGGCTGCTGGGCTTCGACTTTATCGTCACATACAAAATATTCATCATCGTTCTGCATTTTTTCTCAATTGTCAGCATTTATTACGCCGCTGCAAAAATCGGGAAAAACCGATTCTCAGGACAGGTTGCGGCAATTCTTTATACCTTTTCCGCTTATCGGCTAATCGATGTATACTACCGTGGCGCTGTCGGGGAAGTTCTGGTTTTTATCTGGATTCCGCTCATTATTTTGGGACTGGTTTCTGTTTTTTCGGGTAAACCTGAAAAATGGCCTTTTATCGCCATCGGCCTGACCGGCTTGGTTTTTTCACATATCATCAGTACGTTGCTGTGCGGAATCTTTATACTTGTTTTTTTGCTGTTAAAGTTGCCAAGGCTGATCCGGGAGAAAGCGCTGAGAATAGCCTTGCTGAAGGCAGGGGCAGTGACCCTGCTTTTAACGACTTTCTTCTGGGCGCCGATGCTTGAACAATATTTTTCAGTCAACCTGACGTTCAACAACTCGGCAGCGGATATGTCCCAGCCGCCAATTCCGCTGCGCTCAATTTTTGCGCTGGATACCGTTTGGGAGCCGCCGGTCCAGCCTTATGTTGGCTATCCCACCGTTTTGGCTTTTTTGTTGTGTTTCTTCCCCGGCATTCTGCGCAAAAAGGAATCACGGATCGGCAGACTCCTGCTGCTTGTGGGATATATCGGCATCATTCTGTCAACCGATCTTTTCCCCTGGGAGTTGTTCCATTTCATTCTGCAAAACATCCAGTTTACCTGGCGGTTTCTGATCCTCTCAATCCCTTTTCTGACATTAGGCGCCGCGGTTCTTTTGCCAGGGATCATTCAGCCAAAGCAACAGCGATGGGTGCTGTTGCTTCTCATGATTTCCTGTTTTGCCTTTTCCTGGCCAATCCTGTCCAATACGGCTTATGAACGCCGGATTGAAAGCCGCGGTTACAAACTGGAACGGAACAGAATCAGCGACGGGAAATATATCCACGTTAACGCGGATAAGGAATTCATCGATAAAAATCAGAATACGGTGTTGAGTTCGGACCCTTCTTTCATCAATTTAGCACATGAACGGAACAAGCTGACCTTTTCATTTGATTTCGAGGTGCAAGAAGACAGGGTGGAATTTGAAATTCCGCTGTTATTCTATAAAGGGTATCAGGCCGAACTGACAGATGCGGCAGGAAACACAATCCCGCTGGAGGTTTATCCCGGCCTCCACGGATTTACTACCGTGACGGTCAACGGCGTTCAGCGCGGACATATTTCTGTCGCTTATAAAGGAACGCCGATTCAGAAAACGTCCGACTGGGTCACTTTCCTGACCGTTCTATTTTTTATCGGTGCCGGGGTCAAGAAAAAATATTGGTCACGGAAAAACCAGGCGCTCAGCTAAGTCAGAGATGTGCGCTCCATGTGGGCCAGCCGTATTCATTTCGAATTTGATATGGCCTTGGCTTACCCGCGATTCCTGACCAGCGGTCATTTCCCCGATCAGGAATTGCAACACTGAAGAAGTCATGACTGTTCACCTGAAAGGCAGTCTGATCAAAGAAGTCCCGCTCACGGACATTGATCACGTAGGTGCAATTCTTCCCGAATTCGGCATATGCGGCTTCCAAGTTATCAAAATAGTGAAACCGTTCACGATAAGGTTCTATGTAGCCTGAGGTTATAAGTTCTTCTTCGCTCATCTGCCCTGAATAATAACGGTACGGCAGCTTCAGCAAATACAGCGTATTGATTTCGGTAATTTGAAAATCTGTCCGATATTCCCACATTGAAACGCAGATTTTTTCCGGAGTCCGGAAAGCTGCCTGAAGGGATTTTTCCAGCCCTTTGTCAAAAGTGTAGTTGACAAAAGTCCGGTCTTCGCTGTAAAAATACCGGTAGCAGAAGAAGGCGAAATAAGCGCCGTAGGCAATGGGAATCAAAAACCCCGGCAGTTTTTTCCACGTAAACACCCAATAGATTCCATAAGCCGTGACAAAAATAATCGGGTAATAAATATGGTTGATTCTGGCCACGTTGACTTCGTTGATGATCAGCCCATTAATCAGGGAAGTCAAAATACTGATCATCAGAATCGCGATACATACTGCGCCAGAATTCCATGTTTTAACTTTCCGGTTGTCGTTGAAAACCCGGGAAATGCCAATCAATCCGATCAATAAAAAAGGCAGCGAGATCTGGTAATAGGTACCTGTTTTGGGGATCTGATTCCACCAAAGATCCATTTTTTGCAGAATGACTCTGTCCCATAAGTGTTGGAAATTAATCCCCAGCTGTCTCCAAAAGTTGTCCGAGAAGAATAAAACATCGCCCATGCGCGTGGTTTTTTCATAAAACTGAATGGTTATCCCGGCGATTGAGAAGGTTGGAAGTTTAAAATAATTCACAGCCATCATCAGAATGATCGGCCAGGAAACAGCAAAGAAACAAAGGGTCGCAATAAGTAATTCTTTCAGGCGGAAGGTTTTCGAAAAAAACAGGAGCAGAAAAACCGAAACCATGAAAATTGCTATATACGAATATGCAACACCGTATCCGTATAATGAAAACCCAAAAATAAGGAAGGAAAGACAGAGCGCCCAGAGCTTCTTCTTCTTTACCGCGAAAAATAATAAAGCGGTTCCAATCACCAGAAAATGAGGGAAAATATTGCTTTCCAATGCCCACCGGCTGGTTATAATCTGCCACGGGTTGATTGCCGCGAAGGCCAGCACAAACAGCGTCGCTTCCTTCGAAAAAACCAACCATGCCATCCAAGTCAGCGCGGCAATCCCGATCAGGCTGAACACCAGCATAGGCAGCCGGACAACGAAAGTACTTACGCCAAAGAGTTTAATAAATCCTGCCAGCAAATAGGAATACAGCACATTCATCTGCCCATGTCCCCAAGCTTCAAAATAGACCGGGAAGGGCGTCCCATAATGATCCGTTCCGTTTTCCACAAGCGCCATGGCCTCCACGGCTGCCATGGATTCATCACAATTGATGTCTGCCGGGTATTTTCCGAAATCATGCATGCGGACGAGGATCGCTCCGGCGACAAAAATCGCAAACAAACTCCAATAAATTAATTGTCCCGTTTTATTTTTTGAAAACACGTGAGCCGCTCACTTTCCGGTTATTTGTGAATGATCTGTATCAATCGTCTATTATATTCGATTCGAATTAAAGGTAGTTTAACCGGAAGATGCGGCAACGATTCGAATCGGAGAAAGAGAACCATCAGTTTTCCGCTTTATTTCAAGAGAATCCTCACATTTTAAATTACGGAAAAAGCGCCCATCAATTCAGATCGCTGGCTGCGCATGCGTCACAATCTCCGGGCAGAAACGGATTGACTCAGAAGTCCGCCCTCCTTTCTAAAAAGGTCCGCTTGCATGATAAAATTCAAAAAAAACGGATGAAAAGGCGAATTTTCATGAAACAAACGATTACTGTTTTCGGGCAGGGATATGTCGGGCTGCCATTATCACTCAGCTTTGCCCTGAATGGATGCAACGTAATTGGCGTCGATACGGACCCGAAAGTTTATGACCAGCTCTCCCATGGAATTACCTACCAGACAGAGAAACATCAAAATATTAGTATTCGTGAAATTCTGAAGGAACAACTGCGGCAGGGAACCTACCGGGTCATCAACGATGGCGCCGAGGCCGTTCGTCAAACCAGAACAATCATCATTACGGTCGGCATTCCGATCAACGGCGAAACACCTTTTTATGATCACTTTGACGCTGCCTGCCGAACCGTCGGTGAAAATATACAGGCTGGAAGCCTGGTTCTGATCCGCAGCACAGTGATTCCGGGCACGACCGAAAACCGCTGCAAACCGATACTCGAACAACTTTCCGGACTGAAAGTCGGGCAGGATATTTTTTTGGCATATGTCCCGGAGCGAATTGCGGAAGGGAAGGCATTTGAAGAATTCGAAACCATGCCGACATTGATCGGCGCCGCTGATGAGGAAAGCCGTCAAAAAGCGGCTGAGATTATCCGTATCAACAGTAAAGCGCAAATCATCTTTTCGGATTCGATGACAGCGGTTGAAACATCAAAAGTGATCGAGAACCTTCAGCGGGACGCGAACATTGCAATTTCCCAGGAGCTGGCCCGCTTTGCCGAGGCTTCCGGACTAAATATATTTGAAGTGATCAAACTTGCCAATACACACACAAGAGTTAATATCCTTACGCCGGGACCGGGTGTGGGAGGATATTGCATCCCGAACGCTTTTTATTATTTAAAAGCCAAAGCGCAGGAATTGGATATCGAACTTCCGCTCCTGGAAAAGGCGCGGAAGACAAACGAAAACCTGCCCAAGTTTATTGCCGAAAAAACGGATGCGCTCCTGCGTCTGCGCGGCAAGAAACTTTCCGGAGCGAAAATCGCCGTTGCCGGACTGGCGATGAAGGATTATTCTCCGGATGACAGACTCAGCCCGGCCGTGGAAATTTGTAAACAGCTCCTGAGCGCGGGCGCATTGGTTTCGGCTTATGACAGCAATGTCAGTAACGCTTATCCTTTCAAAACGGAAACTTTGGAATCCGCAATGGAAGGTGCAGACGCGCTGTTGATCCTCAACCGGCTCTATGACGGTTTTGACCCAACGGACAAAATTCAGCACATGGCGCCGAATCCGGTCATCGTGGACACCAGGAACCTGATCGATCCGAAAAAACTTCCTCCGGAAGCCAGTTTCTGGAAGATCTGAACCGTTGGTCATTCTCCGAAAACAGCCACCGGAAGGGAGTCCGGAATTTGAATGCACGGGCTCCTTTTCTCTGCAAATCGCTGAGACATAACTGCTTTTTTATTTCCGGACTGTTGCGACGGCAGAGCCAGCAATGAATCTCGTACAAAACCGGCGAGAGCACAAAAGCATTAAAGAAAAATATGACTTTTTCTCAGAACAGTCTCCGGCATATGCAGCGGATATTCATCTTTATGCGAAATGCTGCCGGAGAATCAAACTCCCCTGTTATTAAACTTTTATTAGAAATCGCTGTAGAAACTTGACCCCGTTTTTTCAGCGTGGTAATATTAGCACTGGTTTTAGCACTCAAAGGAAGAGAGTGCTAAATGAGGTAAAGATGGAAGATTTGAGCGAAAGGCAAAAAATAATTTTAAGTCTGGTGATCCATGAATACACCCGGACAGTTGCGCCTGTCGGGTCGAAAAGTCTGGTTGACCAGTATCAGCTCGATTTCAGTCCTGCAACCGTCAGGAATGAACTTGCCGCGCTCACCGAACTGAATTTTCTCCGTCAGCCGCATACTTCTGCGGGGAGAGTTCCGACCGAATCCGGATACCGGTATTTTGTCGGATTCTTAATGAGGACACAGGAACTAAGTGATGCTACCCGCCGGATGATCGAACATCAATTTTATCAGACCCAGCAGGAACAAGGCATCGACGCTTCTGGAAATTTGTTATCATAAAGCAAACCGGTCTGTTTACCCGAGAAATGATCGCGATGTCCCGCACGGTCCCCTCACGAATGCCTAAAGCCCCTTCGTCATGCGGGATGATTCCCTTCATGCAGCCTAAATCCACCAGCAAATTGTGCGAGCTGTCACAAATCAGCGCACGTCCTTCCAAAATTTGTCCATCCCGGCAGGCATCGTTCAGCGCGGAAATATTTTGTAACGCCGCGCGATTTTCTGGTGTATCGATGATCCAACCTTCCGGATAGTAATCAAACATTTTCCTACCTCCTTTATGTCTTCGCTTATCTATATGCTTAAAATGAATGGGTAATACTATGCTGATTAATTATTAAATTGTTAATTTATCCTCATGCAGCTTGAATATTATCCCGTATTATTATAAAATATAATTTATGTATGATGAGAGGAAGAGTTCAAAATATGCATAGAAGCAAACAAGTAATCGGCATGATTGCCCTCCTTGCAATGGCACTGAATTTCACCGCGTGTTCCGGCGGCAGCACCGCGAGCCAGGCATCTTCTTCGGCTTCTTCGGCCGTAAGCAGCGCGGCTTCCCAGGCTTCCGACGACGGCAGAATCCGAAGAAGATGCCTGGCTCGCGGTGCTGC
>CALAEB010000265.1 GCA_937890875.1 uncultured Anaerolineaceae bacterium
GGTACGCCGATGCTCCAACTGAACGCAGCCGAGACGGAAATTGTCAGAACGCTGAATGCCGCGGCACAGCCGCCGACTGCCGTCCCCACACCGGATATGTGGTTTGAAATGATCGGGAATCCCGGCGTCGTTAATGCGGATTTGATTTACGCCAACGCAGGATGTTCCTGGATGGGTGTCGGCGGACTGGTCAGCGACGCCCGCGGCGATCCAATCATCGGAGTCCATATTCAGGTAGGAGGATTTGCTGATGAGACCATCCGGGAAGCTCTCTCCGGACAATTCCCGGTATACGGCGAATCCGGATATGAAATTACGCTCGCCCGTCCGGTTCAGGAATTTAAGGATCCGCTATGGATCCAGCTATTGAATGACGCGCTGATTCCGGTTTCGGAAAAAATCTATTTTAAACCGAGCAGCAGCTGTGAAAAGAGCCTGATTCTGATTAATTTCAAGAAAACGAAATAATCAGGAAACATCAGGACAAAAGCGGCCTGTTGGTGCCTGTCTTGTCCTTTGCGCTGAACAGAAGCAGGATTTCAGCTTATGCGTCATCCGCGGCCGCCTTCAGAAACGGGGTGGGATATTTCTTTTGAATGATCGCTAATAAAATCAGCGCGCCGCAGATCTGGATCAAAACCGCAGGCGGGAAAACCTGCGCGCCATTCCGGTCCAGCACCTGTCCGACAAACCACGGAACGAGCATGGCGCCGACCTCCGTAAAAGCGAAAACAATACCGTTCATCTTGCCCGATAATGGCATTTTTTCTCTAATCATCAGCAGCATATTCGGGAACGTAGAACCGGAAGACGAGCCAACAATCAATATCGTAAGCATGATCAGTCTGATATTTTTCTGAAAGAATACAAAGCCGAAACTGGCTATTAATGTGATCAGCAGCAATATCCGGACAAAGCTGTGCGGCTTCATTTTTGTTGAGATAAAAACGCTTAATGTCCGCCCGATCAGACACCCGGTCCAAAAAATGGATGCAAAATAGGCCGCATTCGCTTCATCGGTCAAACCGCCCATAAAAAGAAACGTCGGGAGCCAACTGGTCATCGTACATTCCGTTCCAACCGTGAACAGAATAAAGAAAGCGATCAAAAACATGAACGCCCGGATATCCCAATGCCCGGATTCGCTCGGACGCTGCCGGATATCGCCTCCTTCAGTCGGAATTCTCGGACTCGGGAGAAAGAAAACATAGACTGAAACCGGAACAACGAACGCTCCCAGGATGAACAGTGTCGACCCCATCGTACCGCCGGATTGCAGCGATCATGGTTTCGCTGTCGTCGAATGCGA
>CALAEB010000266.1 GCA_937890875.1 uncultured Anaerolineaceae bacterium
GCTTTCAATAGCATCATCAGCTGTGATTGGAATTTGCATCGGGTGATCTGTATTCCGTTTTGTTCCGCATAAAACAGAAGAACTGCAAGTTTTCCGCTTTACTCGAAAGGGGTTCCGATATTCCGAATCCCCGGACTTTTTCGATATTCAAATTTTGGCTATTGCACTTTCCAGCGCAGCACTGTTTTCAACTTTTCAGGTGCGGTCCGCCTGAAATCCGAAAGATAAATTTCGCGATGGGCCGTTTCCGTCCGGGACAAGCCGTTTTCCGCGAGAAAATCGGCCAGTTTGCGGAAACTGGCCGGTTCGTCGTCAAACGGGCCGATGTGCATGATCTGGACACAATCTTTTTCTTCGATCTCTCCGAAGGTGACTTCCGAAAGCAGCGGCAGCGCCTTCTTCCGTTGGACGGCGGCGATGGTCTCGAGCGCGTATTCTTCGGACACAAAATCCGGCTGGCGCATCATCAGCGTGTAACGAAACAGATTCTTATCCAACTCGGCAAAGTCATCCGCCCGGTCGTCCATATCCCAGACCCCTTCCAGCGGATAAACGGTATATTCCCGGTAACCTTCCGGTGCGCTGCAGGATTTCGGCGACATTTTGACAGTAAAACTGAGTGAATACAACGCTTGGAGCGCATCGGAAAAAGTTTTACTCGTATTCGGATCTCCCGTCCCGGAAATCATGAAAAACTTCATTTTGGGTATCGTGACGCGGACCGGTTTTGCCGGCGGCAGATAAAACGCTTTTTCATCTTTTTTATAGTCGATTTTGTCCATACTTTTCATACCTTTTCTGTGATCTTGGCAATCCCAACCCCTTGCGGTCTTCGCAACCAGTTAAAGATAGTATAAATCCGGAAATATGACATCTGCATGTCGTGTTTTATTTGGAGCGAATTCCTGACAGTAATTCAAATTTTGAAAGAAGGACCTTTTATTGGAAACAGATTCTTATATTTTGAATTGCTGAATTCCCGGATTCCAAAATCCTGCCGGCAGAACAGCGGAAGGCTTATGGGGAATTGCTCAGGAATTTTAAGAAAAACGGCTGGATGGGCTCTAAGGATATGCGCCGGTTGGGCGGATGATGAAATTACTCCGCGTAAATTGACGAATCGGAGAAATCGGCTTGTGTTTCGCCGGAAGAATAACTGTTGATGATTTTTTTCGCCTCCTGAATTAATTGTGCCCGGACGTGTTCCGGTTCGATCACCTGAACGTGGGTACCGAAAGAGAGGAGATATCCGTATAACCAGGGATCTTCCGGCAAATCGATGCTGACGATTGTTTCCCCGGCTTCATTTTGGATGACGTTGCTTTTTGTGAATTCGTCATAAATACGATGGGTCACCTGCGGTGAAAATTTCAGTTTAAGGGAGACAACTGAATCGGAGTACATCTCTTTCGGCTCGATTGCGGGTGCGGCGGGCAGGATGTCCGGGTACTGCTCAGCGGACATTTTGGTGCTGAGCATGCGGGAAACTTTGAAGGTCCGGTAATCCTGCTTCTCCAGGCAATATCCCTGCAAATACCAGGCTTTTGCTTTGAACGCCAGCTTTACCGGATAGATTTTGCGGAAAGTTGTCCTTCCGAAAGCGTCGATATAGGTAAAGGTAAGTGGTTTTCTTTCAAGGATCGCCTGTTTCAGGGTTTCAAATTGTTCTTTATCCTGCTCCCGGTTTCCCCAGCGGGAGAAATCCACTTCGATCCAGTTGCTGTCGGTTTTATGGAAAAAAGCGCGAAGTTTTGACAGGATGCCGTCCGTTTCCAATTGTTCTGTTGTTGAAAGGCTTTGCAGCGCGAAAAGAATCTGATTCTGTTCCTCATCGGAAATCGCCGTTTTGTTCAGAATGAAATGGTCCAGGATGGATATGCCGCCGCCTTTGCCCTGCTGGGTGTAAATCGGGATGCCAGCTTCACAGAGCGTTTCGACATCGCGCAGGATGGTGCGGACGGATACTTCAAAATGGGCTGCAAGTTCCCGGGCTGTGATCGTTTTTTTGTCCAATAATAGGTATACAATTTCAAAAAGCCGGTGGATTTGCATGACGATTCCTGTTAAAAGGGTGATTTACCGTTCCGGAATTCGAAAGATTTTTCTGAATTCCGGATTTCTGTTTACTGTTCATACGGCAAATTTGTTTGGACGGAATATTTCTATTCCTTGATAATCAATTGTAATCGTGTGACGGAAGGTTTGTCGCGCAAAATAAAAAATAGTTGATTTTCGCGAATCGTCTTTTTTGTAAACAGTAATGACGATTTGCGGATCAGAACATATGTTTTCTCAGACCCGCTTGATGCACTTTGCATATGTTTATTCCCAATTAAATTGTTGCAAAGTGCATCAAGCGGGTCTGAGAAAACATATGTAAAG
>CALAEB010000267.1 GCA_937890875.1 uncultured Anaerolineaceae bacterium
GTATAACCGCCCATAATAATTAAGTCTGCCCGGACCGATTCCGCTGTTTCAAGAATCGCTGAATCCGGGGCTTCCGCTGCCATCCGATACGTTGCGTTAACGGCATGTTCTGAATAATAAGCCTGAATCTCCTCCAGAGCCGATTTTCGCTCCGCTTCCGTTGTCCCTGCGATCACGACCGTGATCCCGCATCCGGAACTTTTGGCGAGCGTGTCGGCGAAGTACATGGCTTCCCGCGCTTTCGGACTCTGAAAAAAACCGAGTACGATATTTTGAATGGTCTCGGGAATTTTATCCGGAACCACAAAAATCGGCCCCGGAATCCGGGTAATAATTGAATTCCAGCCTTGTACAGCCGGCCTCAGATGATGAATCTGCGGACGGTGTTTCAGTCTGAACAGAGAAATATCGCTCCAAAAGGCCCTTTCAATCAGGATTTTTGCAAGATTTCCGGAGAGAGGGAAAAATTTCCCTTTCACACCTTCATCCGCCAGCATCCGGGTAATTTCCGCTTCGTATTTCACCATCCACTCCGAATTGAGCATGGTAGGCCGTTTTACCACATGGACAATCCCCACCCACGCACCATACTGTTTTGAAAAACGGATTCCGCTGCGAAGATAGGCCTTGTCCTCATTCAGATCCACCACCGTAATCATCATTCGTTTGATCAGCGGAGACAAATCGTTATTCAGAAATTCTTTGCGCCAATCGCCCGTCCGTACTCACCATTCGGATAAATTAGGGGTCAGCCAGATACAAATCCTGCGCCAGATTCTGTTCCACAGGCTGCGCTTCCGGATCGCGTAACGATCTTCTATCTTCCAGGCAACCGCCGTCGTTCGGATATCATCCCCAAAGGCTTCCTGGAGTTCCGCTTTATGGTTTTCGATCCATAAATACAATTCGGTTTCGGTCTTATCCGGAAAACCGCGCAGCATATCCCGGCTGCGGACAATACGAATCACCGGCATATAAACTGTATCATACCAATGACAAACCGATTCGTCCGCGGAGATATCTCTTTGAAAATCCAATCCCATAAAATAACGATGAACGACGATATGCTCGAGCAGCTGCGGATATTGGCCGGGGAGTTTCAATTCAAGATTTGCGTCAGGCAGCAATTTATCGGCATGGGTATATTGAAAAAAAGCGTCCCGTTCGGTCTTCACAATAATTTCATCCGGTGAATCCGTAGGCTGCAGCGGGACGTCTCTATTGATGACATGCACATTGGCAGTAATCGTTTCCGCCCCGATGCTTTTCATAACGGAGATCCGGTGATGACCATCCAGAACAAAATAAACGTCACCGATCTGATAAACATCAATCGGAGGAACACCCTCCTGAGATTCATTAGCCACTTTGACCCTGATCCAGCGGCTTTTGTCATGTTCCATTCTCGGGAAGAACGTGCGGGTAAAATCATTGTTCCGTGAAACCGTTCCGACAATTGACTTGATCGGAATATCTTTCTGGACGATGGGGACATTCCATACATTGAGTAAACGGGAACGGACTTCGTTATAGTCGATCAGGTCACTCTTTTTGCCGGTGAGGAATCCGAGTGCAAGCTGCCAATCCGCTGCCCGCCTGGCCCGATTGAACTCCTGTTCGGCCAGGCTGGTGACGATTTTATAACCTTCATCCTGATTATCTAACTTATACATAATATAGTCGCCGTAAGTTCCGCTTCAAGCCGAACCGCATAATCGTTTGACTTCATCAATTGCCAGATCAACATAATCGCTGTAGGGCAGTTCCCGGATACCGGTTACATAGATCCTGCACTTGCTGATGGGGACCAGAATTTTTTCCGCATGGCTTTTTCCGATCGCATAAGCCATTTCAGGGGTGATTTCACCCAGCAGCGAGTTTGCGGCAATGATTCCCATCGGGCCAATGATAATATCAGCGTCTTCACAAGCCAACAGAATTGGATTTTCCCCGGTCGCGCAGAAAGTGGCGCCGGCTTTCCGCATCGCGGTTGTCGCGACGCTGTTTGTTCCAATCGCGTAAACTTCGATGTCGGGGATTTCTTTTTTTAACTGCCCGACAATGATCTTGCCCAAACTTCCGCCCTGACCGTCAACAACGACGATTTTCATCTGAATTCCTCACCCGTCATAACGTTTGTCCTAATTATATACTGAGATTGGATTCTGACGGACAGGAGAACCAACAACACATCCGCATCAGAATTCGAATTGCCGGGATAATAAGTTGCCCAACGGCAATGTGTCTGTTTGTGCATACGGATAAACGGCTGATTCTTCTGCAAATTTCTGTTACAACAGTTTACTGTTTTGATCCGTATATAATTAAACACCACATGGACCGGATTAAACCGAACTTTAATTTGAAACGAACAAGAAAAATGACAGCTTTGAGGACCCATCATGAAAAGAGTATTGATATTGACCGCAGATGCCGGATTTGGACATAGAAGCGCAGCGAACGCGATTGCTGACGCCATTCTGGCACGGAAGGAAACCGAAATCGAAGTAAAAATACAGAATCTGCTGGATGACCCGTCCACGCCGGCCGTCCTCCGGCACACACAAACGGATTATGATAAGCTTGTCCGCGGGTCACCGAAACTCTACGAGTTTGGATATGAAAGCAGCGATAAACGCTTCCCGACACAGCTCGCCCAAATCGGTCTTTCGGCGATGTTATTCAAGTCTTTTTCCGATAAGATGCTGAATTTTCATCCGGATGTGGTTGTGAACACATATCCGCTTTATCAGGCGCCGGCCCAGACCTGGTATCTGATTAACGAATCAGCCTGGACGTCGGATGAAATCACAAAATTCCTTCCGCAATCAGCGGTCAGCAAATATTCTTTCCAGGGGCGGCATGTTCCGTTCATCACCGTCATTACCGATATCTCGTCCGTCCATTTAATGTGGATGAGCCTGCTTCCGGACGCATACTGTGTCGCTTCGGAAAAAATGCGGGAACAGTTAATCAAAAACGGGCTCTCGGCAGATAAAGTATTCACAACCGGAATCCCGGTCAAGCCGATTTTTGCCACCGAAACCCGTTCCAAAGCAGCGTTACGCAGATATTTTGGTCTGGACGAAGAAAAAACAACCGTTTTGGCCGTGGGAAGCAAACGGGTCACCAATCTGATGGACCGACTAAATATCATCAACCACAGCGGTTTTGACCTCCAGCTTATCATGGCTGCCGGAGGCGATGAGAAGCTTTATCAGACAATGACCGATACAGCCTGGAACTTTCCGGTTAAAATTTGCAATTTTACGCAGGAAATGCCTTTGATGATGCTGGCATCCGATTTCATCGTCACCAAAGCCGGCGGGCTGGTCACAAGCGAATCGCTCGCCGCCGGTCTTCCGATGATCCTGATCGATGTGCTTCCGGGACAGGAAGAAGGAAACGCGGAATTTGTGGAAAAAAACGGAGCCGGTGTCATCGTTTCTCAGCCGATTAAAATGATTGAAACGCTCTCAAGATGGCTGCGGAATGATCAGGGCGGACTCAATGAAGCAAAAATGAACGCCAAAAGAATCGGTATACCGGATTCAAGTATTCGGGTGACCGATCTGATCCTGGACCGGTTATAAATTCAATCCACCGCTTTTATGGTTTGTGCTCAAATCAGCAAGGTTAAAGTCCAAACGGCAACGCCTTGCCGGCTTTGGGTATAAACCACGCCGGCCCGGATTCCTTCGACTGATTCCGAGCGAAATAGAATGCAGATTCTTGTTGCCCTCCGTTTTTCTCAAAGCGAAAAACGGAGGGCAACAGCTTTTAAGAAACCGGGATACTGGTTACGGACAGACAGGATTCAGCAATTTGAATCGCTGGACGGGGTTTCGTTTGTTCGCAAACTTGCTTATAATAAGATAACAAAACTAGAATCGGATATTGGAAAAGATTAGAGGAAAAAATGAGCCACAGGAAAATATTTTTTATCATCAATCTGTTTTTGATCGTCGGGCTTGCGCTTTCCGCCTGCGCACCGAAAACAGCGGAAGAGCCGCAAAAAAGAGCTGTCTATGTTATTAACGGTTCACTGGGGGATAACGCCTTCTATGATTCCGGTCAACTCGGAATGGATACGCTCCGGGATACGTATGGATATGAAATCAGAACCATCGAATGCGGATTTGACGCAGGGAAATACGAGCCGGCGCTTGAAGCCGCGACCGGATATGCGGATATCATCTTTGTGATCTCATACGGATTTGAAGACACATTAGCCGAGTATGCAGATAAATACCCGGAAAAAATCTTTGTCAATCTGGACACAATTGTCGAGAATGAAGGAAAAACAATCACGTCGATTGACTTCATCGAAGAAGAAAGCGCTTTTCTTGCCGGTGTTGTGGCCGCCATGGTGACAACGGATACTTCGATCCCCAATATCAATGAAGAAAAGTTGATCGGCGCAGTCGGCGGCGACGTCGACCCGGTTGTCAATGCATTCATCTTTGCATATGAAAACGGGGCAAAATTTATCGATCCGGAAGTCAAAACTGAACGGAAATATCTGGGAGACTGGGAAGATACGGCCAAAGCGAAACAATCCGCCCTTCAGCTTTATGATCTCGGCGCGGACATTGTTTTCCAAATCGCGTCAGCCGCCGGGATGGGAGTTCCGCAGGCTTCGGAAGAACGCGGGCTGTATTCCATTGGCGTTGATACCAATCAGAATGCCATCGTGCCGGGGCATGTCGTTGCGTCCGACATTAAAGATGTCGGAATGGCAATTCTCAACGTATTCAAGACAATTGACGACAAAACCTATGTTCCGGGAGAAGTTCTTTCCTACGGGCTGGAAACAAAAGCGGTCGATGTCGTCTTCGAAGGAAACAGCGACATCCTTCCGCAGTCAATCATCGACAAAGTGGACACTTTACGGCAGGACATCATCGATGGAAAGCTGGAAGTTGAGATTTATACAGGTGAATAACCCGTAAAGCAGTTTTTCAATCTTGAGAAAAGGGTGTCTCGCGCATTATACTCGGAGCACTCTTTTCTTTAATCCGGAAGCGTGCTTTTCTGCGATAAGCAGCCGGTATTGCGGCAGCCATTCGAATTCGGCAGGAAATATTTCCGGATTAAAAGCATATTCATATCGACAAGGGATTGGAGGGGAATGCAAGACATAATCTCAATGAACCACATCATAAAAGTGTTTCCTCCGAACGTTGTTGCGCTGGACGATGTCAGCGTTTCTTTCCGTGAAGGTGAGATTCATGCAGTGGTCGGAGAAAACGGCGCAGGCAAGTCAACGCTGATGAAGATCCTTTACGGCATGACCGCCGCAAATTCAGGCGAGATCATTTATCGCGGGACACCGGTTCATTTCAGCACGCCGGGGGAAGCCACAGCGAATGGAATTGGTATGGTGCATCAGGAAATTTTGCTGATTCCACAGTATACAATCTGGGAAAATATTATTCTCGGCTTCGAACCGCTCACGCATTTCGGGCAAATTGACCGGAGAAAAGCCAAAGATATCGTAAAAAAGCAAATTGAGGCATTTCAATTTAATTTGGATCCGGATGCGAAAGTGGAAGACATCTCCGTTGCCGCCCGTCAAAAAGTGGAGATCCTGAAATTGCTTTATCGGAATGTGTCTTTCCTGATCTTGGACGAACCGACATCCGTCTTAACTCCGCAGGAGATTCCGCAGCTGTTTGCAGAATTGCGGAATCTGCGCCAGGAGGGCTGCACAATTGTGTATATTTCTCATCATTTGGATGAGGTACTCGACCTGAGCGACCGGACAACGGTACTCCGGAAAGGGAAAAAGATCGATACAGTCGACACGGACGAACTCACCATGCGCTCGCTGGCCCGGATGATGGTCGGCAGAGAAATACTCTTCGAACCAGTCCGGAAGGTGCGGAAACCCGGCAAAGTTGTATTTGAGATGTCCGGAGTCAATGTCACCGACAGCGCACATCGTCCGATGCTGAAAGACGTTAATCTGCAGGTGCGGGCCGGAGAGATTGCCGGTATTGCGGGTGTGGAAGGCAATGGCCAGATGGAACTGGTAAAAAGCATTATGGGTTTGATTCCGGTTGACCGGGGAAAAATCCTGGTTCAGGGCGAAGAGCTTATTTCTGCGCCGATTCTTGAGCGGCGTGAGAAGATTGCTTTCGTGTCGCAGGATCGGGCTAACATGGGATCCTGCCTGAATGCTTCCATCAAAGAGAACGTCATCATGACCCACCATCGATTAAATCCCCGCTTAACCCGTTTCAAAGGAACCGTTCTCGATCAGGAACAGGTTGACCGGTTCGCGGATGAAATCCGGAATGATTTTGATATCCAGATGGACAAGCCGGAGGCGGAAATCCGTTCCCTTTCTGGAGGAAATCAGCAAAAGGCGATTCTCGGACGGGAGCTGAAACTGGACACGCCTTTCTTGTTGCTGGATCAACCCTCACGCGGATTGGATGTTGGATCCATTGAATACATCCATCAGCATATTCTGCAGATGCGGGATGAGGGCCACGCTGTTTTGCTCCTGTCCTCCGACCTGGAAGAATTATTCCGCATAACCGACCGAATATTCGTCCTTCACCGCGGAAGAATCGTTGCGGATTTTGAGACTGAAAAAACAACCTTGGATGAAGTCGGTATCCTGATGCTGGAAGGAGGAATGCGTGATGCAGAAACTCATCGTTAATCTGGCGGGCGTATTTTTTGCCATTCTGCTGGGAGCCTTGGTCATGCTCTTCCAAGGCTATGATCCCATTGAAACATATGGCGCGTTATTCAGTTATTCGCTGGGAAATCTCTATTCGCTTTCAACAACATTGCGGAACTCCGTTCCGCTGATCCTGACCGGCCTTTCGGCATCTGTCGCCTTTGCCTCCGGGCCGACGAACTTAGGACAGCCCGGACAATTGTTAATCGGCGCGTTATTCACTGTCATCGGCGGTATCTATGTCGATTTGCCGCCCGTTCTCATGATCCCGTTTTTGATTCTGCTCGCTATGCTGGGCGGGGCGCTCTGGTCGGGTATCGCAGCCATGTTGAAACGACTTTTTAATATGGATGAATTCATCACCACGCTCATGCTGAACATGATCGCCAACTATTTGACACTCTGGGCCATCACGTATCCGCTTTTTGAACCGAACGCCAACCATCCGCAGACGCCGCTAATCACACAAAACGGCTGGATGCCCAAATGGGGCGATTTCAACACCAACGGCATTGTGATGAAATCGCCCCATTTGGGCATC